>DASQTM010000151.1:0-9206 GCA_035641875.1 Microvirga sp.
CTCCATCTCGGCGGCCACATGCGCCATCTCGTCGAGGGACGGGGTGATGAGGCCGGACAGGCCGACGATGTCGACCTTCTCCCGCCGCGCCGTGTCGAGGAGCTTGTGGGCCGGCACCATGACGCCGAGGTCGATGACCTCGTAGTTGTTGCAGGCGAGCACGACGCCGACGATGTTCTTGCCGATGTCGTGCACGTCGCCCTTCACGGTCGCCATCAGGACCTTTCCGGCGGCGGAGCGCGACGCGAGGCCCGAGGCCTCCTTCTCGGCCTCCATGTAGGGCATCAGGTAGGCAACCGCCTGCTTCATCACGCGGGCCGACTTCACCACCTGCGGCAGGAACATTTTTCCCGCCCCGAAGAGATCGCCGACCACGTTCATGCCCGCCATGAGCGGGCCTTCGATCACGTGCAGCGGACGCTCGACGTTCTGACGCGCCTCCTCCGTGTCGGGCTCGATGAACTCCGTGATGCCGTTGACGAGGGCGTGCTCCAGCCGCTTCTCCACCGGCCATGAGCGCCATTCGAGATCGGCTGCCTTGGGGGCTCCCGACCCGTCGCCCTTGAAGCGGGGCGCAGCTTGCAGCAGCCGCTCGGTTCCATCGGGAGTCCGGTTGAGGATCACGTCCTCGCACAGGTCGCGCAGCTCGGGGTCGATCTCGTCATAGACCGCGAGCTGGCCCGCATTCACGATGCCCATGTCCATGCCGGCCTTGATGGCATGGTAGAGGAAGACCGAATGCATGGCCTCGCGTACGGGCTCGTTGCCCCGGAACGAGAACGAAAGGTTCGACACGCCGCCGGAAATATGGGTGTGCGGCAGCGTCTCGCGGATGATGCGAGCGGCCTCGATGAAGGCGACGCCGTAGCCGTTATGCTCCTCGATGCCGGTGGCGACCGCGAACACGTTCGGATCGAAGATGATATCCTCGGGCGGGAAGCCGACCTGCTCCGTGAGGATCTTGTAGGCGCGCGTGCAGATCTCGACCTTGCGCTCTAGGGTGTCCGCCTGGCCCTGCGTATCGAACGCCATCACCACCACTGCAGCCCCGTAGGACCGGCAGATCTTCGCCTGTTCGATGAAGGCCGCCTCGCCCTCCTTCATGGAGATGGAATTCACGATGGCCTTGCCTTGGATGCACTTGAGGCCAGCCTCGATCACGTGGAACTTGGATGAGTCCACCATCACCGGCACGCGGGCGATGTCGGGCTCCGACGCGACGAGGTTGAGGAACTCCACCATGGCCTTTTCGGAATCGAGCAGGCCCTCGTCCATGTTCACGTCGATGATCTGCGCGCCGTTGGCCACCTGATCCCGCGCTACGTCCAGGGCGGCCGCATAGTCGCCGTTGGTGACGAGCTTGCGGAACTTGGCCGAGCCGGTGACATTCGTGCGCTCGCCTACGTTCACGAACGGGATGTCGGACGTGAGGATGAAGGGCTCCAGCCCCGAGAGACGCATGAGCGGCTTCACCTGGGGCACGCTTCGCGGAGCCTTGCCGGCGACGGCCTCCGCGACGGCCCGGATATGCTCCGGCGTGGTGCCGCAGCAGCCGCCGACCACGTTGACGAGGCCCGCATCGGCGAATTCGCCCAACATCGACGCGGTGGCTTCCGGGCGCTCGTCATAGAGGCCGAACTCGTTGGGCAGGCCCGCATTGGGATAGGCGCAGACCAGGGTGTCGGCCACCCTGCCGATCTCCTGGATATGCGCCCGCATCTCCCGCGCCCCGAGGGCTCAGTTGAGACCCACGCAGAACGGATCCGCATGGCGCACGGAGTGCCAGAAGGCCGTGGGCGTCTGGCCCGAGAGGGTGCGTCCGGACAGATCGGTGATCGTTCCCGAGATCATGACGGGAAGCTTTACGCCTCGCTCCGCGAACACCTGATGGGTCGCCACGATGGCGGCCTTGGCGTTGAGCGTGTCGAAGATCGTCTCGATGAGGATGATCTCCGCCCCTCCATCCACGAGCCCCCTCACCTGCTCGGCATAAGCCTCGCGCACCCCATCGAAGGTCACGGGGCGAAAGCCGGGATTGTTCACGTCGGGCGAGATCGACAGGGTGCGGTTGGTCGGACCGACCGCGCCGGCCACGAAGCGGCGGCGGCCATCCTCCCCTTGCGCGGCCAACGCGGCTTCGCGGGCGAGCCGCGCCCCCACGACGTTGAGTTCGTAGACGATCTCCTCCATGCCGTAATCGGCCTGGGCGATGGAGGTGCCGGAGAAGGTGTTGGTCTCGACGATGTCCGCGCCCGCCCGGAAGTAATTCAGGTGCACCTGGCGCACCGCATCGGGCTGGGTGAGGATCAGGAGATCGTTGTTGCCCTTGAGGTCCTGCTTCCAGTCCCTGAAGCGCGCCCCGCGAAAGTCCTCTTCGGAAAACCGCGCGCTTTGAAGCTCCGTTCCCATCGCGCCGTCGAGGATGAGGATGCGCTTCGAGGCGGCTTCGCGAAGTGCCCTGAGGATTTCGGCGCCATCGGCAGGAGGGGAGACAATCATCGTGTTCTCTTTTCATTATGGCCGGGTCTGGTCCCAACCATCCACGCCGGAAGGCGCGGCACATTCTCATGTTCGTGGATCATGCGGACAGGACGCAGACCTTACGCGGCCGCCCTCACGTTCTGGTCGCGCAATCCCAGGAGATGGCAGATCGCGAAGACCAGATCGGCGCGGTTCATGGTGTAGAAGTGAAACTCGCTGACGCCCCGGTCCATAAGGTCGAGCACCTGCTCGGCGGCCACCGCAGCGGCCACGAGCTTTCGCGTCTCCACATCGTTGTCCAGGCCCTCGAAGCGGGCGGCGAGCCAGTCGGGCACGCTCGCTCCGGTCTTGGAGGCGAAATTCGCCGTCTGCTTGAAGTTCTGCACGGGCACGATGCCGGGCACGATGGGAATGTCGATGCTCCGCGCGCGGACACGGTCGAGGTAGCGGAAGTAGAGATCGTTGTCGAAGAAGAACTGGGTGATGGCCCGGTCCGCCCCGCAATCGACCTTGGCCTTCAGGGCGTCGATGTCGGCATCGAGGGACGTGGCTTCCGGATGCTTTTCCGGATAGGCGGAGACGGACACCTCGAAATCGCCGATGGCCTTGATGCCGGCCACGAGATCGCAGGTCTTGCCGTAGCCGCCAGGGTGAGGCTCATAGGCCGCGCCGATGCCGCCAACCGGGTCGCCGCGCAGGGCCACCACGTGGCGCACGCCCGCGTCCCAGTAGGAGCGGACCACCTCGCTGACCTCGTCCATCGTGGCGGCTACGCAGGTGAGATGGGCGGCGGGTTTGAGATGGGTTTCCTGGACGAGGCGCGAGACGGTGGCGTGGGTCCGCTCGCGGGTGGAGCCGCCGGCCCCATAGGTGACGGAGACGAATTGCGGATTGAGGGGGGCCAGGCGCTCGATGGAGGCCCAGAGGGTCTTCTCCATCTCGTCCGTTTTCGGCGGAAAGAACTCGAACGAGACTTTGATGGGAGGACAACAGGCCTGGCGGCTGGGGCGGAGGTTGAGCGGGGACATCAGGCGACCTCTCTGTCGGGTTCTGCCAGGGGCCAATCCGTCACGACGCGACGGTCCTGGCCCAGCCAAAGGGATACGGTCAGCAGCTCGTCACCCTTCTTCGGGGGAGCGATGTCCCGGGTGAGCGTGCAGTCGAGCCCGGCCTCGTCGAGCCAGCCGGCCACCTGATCGGCCGCGAAGCCGAGGCGGCGATGGGCCTGGGCCTCGCGCAGGAACTCCAGGCCGTGGGGCGCGAAATCCACCACCAGGATGCGCCCGCCCGGAGCCACCAGACGCGCCGCCTCGCGGATGGCGCGGGCGGGGTCGTCCAGGTAGTGCAGCACCTGATGGATGATGACCAGATCGAAGGTGTCCCGTGGGAAGGGAGGCGCATAGATGTCCCCCTGCCTAAGCTCGATGCCCCGCAGGCCCGCCTTCTCCAGGTTGGCCCGCGCCACCGAGAGCATTGCATGGCTGGCGTCGAGCCCGACGACCCTGGTGGCTCGCGGGGCGAGAAGCTGCAGCATCCGGCCGGTGCCGGTGCCGAGATCGACGAGGTTTCGGATCGACTTGCCGCCAAGCGAATCGAGCACGGCCGCCTCCACCACCGCCTCCGGCGCGTGAAGGGAGCGCAGCCGGTCCCAATCGGGAGCCAGGCGGGAGAAGAAGGCCTGGGCCGCCTGGGAGCGCTGGGCGCGCACGCCTTCGAGCCGGGTGCGATCCTCCAGCAATTGCGGATCGGACCTGTCAAGGTTGTCCAGGGTAGGCCGGATGATCCGCAGGGCCACGCCGCGGTCCGTGAGCCGGAAGAAGGCCCAGGCCCCCTCCCGATGCCGCTCCACGAGACCGGCCTCGACGAGAAGCTTCAGATGCCGGGAGATGCGCGGCTGGGACTGGCCCAAGATGTCGGTGAGATCGGAGACGGACAACTCCCCTTCCGTCAGCAGGACCAGGATCCGCAGGCGCGTCTCCTCGGCGGCGGCCCGCAGAACATCGAGGGTCAGATCCAGAGACGGAGCCGCTTTGTCGGGCACAACCAAATCTCGCTCTTACATATAAAGATATATTTATATCTCTTTTGAAGCGAGGGCAAGGGCGGTCTTATGTCTTCCCCTGGGAGACCCTGGCGCGGTTGGCCGCCAGGACGAGGAGGAGGACCGCCCCCGCCACGGCCCAGGCGGAGACATGGATCGTCTCCCGGTTGAGGAAGGAGGCGATCACCAGGGTGACGAAGGTCTGAAGCAGCTGAACCTGACTCACATGGGCGATGCCGCCGATGGCAAGCCCCGCATTCCAGGCGAAGAAGCCCAGATATTGGCTCATCAGGGCGACATAGAGAAAGCCGACCCAGCTCCAGGCCGGAATGGCTGCCGGCTCCTGCGGCATAGACCAGAGCGTCAGCGGAACCGTCACCGGCAGGGCGACCGCGAGCACCCAGGAGATCACCTCCCAGCCGGCAAAGCTGCTGCGGACGAGCTTGCCGGAGAGCACATAGCCCAGGGCGGACGACAGGGCCGCGGCCAGGAGGAAGAGATCCCCCTGCCCCAGGGAGCCGCCGCCCTCGTGCAGGGTGAAGCCGATGACCAGGGCCGCGCCGGCGACCGCCGCAAGCCAGAAGGCGGGACTCGGCCGCTCCCCGGCGATCAGGGTGCTAATGGCCGATGTGGCGAGCGGCGTAATGCCAAGGACGACTCCGCCATGGGATGCGGGAACGCTCGTCATGGCAAGGGCGCTGAAGCCCGGAAAGCCTGCGACGAGGCACAGAGCCACGAGGGCGAGGGTGCCAACCTGCCGTCCCGATGGCCAGGGCCGCTTCAGGATGAGCAGGGTCGCAAGAGCCAGAGCGCCTGCCACCGCCGCCCGTCCCGCGGTGACGAAAAGCGGGCTTAGGGCTTCGACCGCAATATGGGTGAAGGGAAGCGTTCCGGCGAAAACGCACACGCCGACGAAGCCCAGGAGCAGGCCCAAGATCTCACGGGACATGAGGCCTGCCGCTTACCGGAACGGAGGCTCGTCGAAGCTGCGCAGCTTTCGCGAATGCAGGGATGTGCGCTGGCCCTGCAGGATGTCGATGGCCGAGAGGCCGATCATCAGGTGCTCGCTCACCGCCCGCTCGTAGAAGGCGTTCGCCGCCCCCGGCAGCTTGATCTCCCCGTGCAGGGGCTTGTCGGAGACGCAGAGCAGGGTGCCGTAGGGAACCCGCAGGCGGTAGCCCTGGGCCGCGATGGTGCCGCTTTCCATGTCGACCGCAATGGCGCGGGAGAGGTTGATCTGGCGCCGCTCCTGGCTCCAGCGGAGCTCCCAGTTGCGGTCGTCGTAGGTGACGACCGTTCCCGTGCGCAACCGCCGCTTCAGGGCGTCGCCGCGCTCGCCGGTGACCTGCACGGCCGCATCCTGCAGCGCCACCTGGACCTCGGCGAGGGCCGGAATCGGAATCTCGGGCGGCACCGCGTCATCGAGAATGCTGTCCCGCCTGAGATAGCCGTGGGCCAGCACGTAGTCGCCGATGGATTGCGACTGACGCAGGCCCCCGCAATGGCCCACCATGAGCCAGCACTGGGGCCGCAGAACCGCCAGATGGTCCGTGATGTTCTTGGCGTTCGACGGGCCGACGCCGATATTGACCAGGGTCACGCCCTGCCCGTCGTGGCGGACCAGGTGATAGGCCGGCATCTGGAACCGGTGCCAGGGCGAGGAGCCGATCAGCTCCTCGACCACCGCCTCGTCGAGCCCGCGCTCGATGGTGACGCCGCCGGGCAGGATGAGTTTGCTGAAGGGGCCGTCCTCGTCCGCCAGTTCGCCCACGGCCCAGCGGATGAACTGGTCCACGTAGCGGTGGTAGTTGGTGAGCAGGATCCAGGGCTGGACCGAGCGCCAGTCGCTGCCGGTGTAATGCACGAGCCGCCGCAGGGAATAATCCACCCGCGCCGCATCGAACAGGGAGAGCGGGCGCGGCTCGTGCTCGTGGAAGAGCCAGGTGCCGTCGGCGATCTCGTCGCCCACCTTGGCGAGGTTCGGGGTCGGAAAATGCTGGGCCAGCACGGAGGCGGAATGGGCGCCGCGGGCGAGTTCGTCGCCCCGCTCGAACACGTAAGGATAAGGGATTTCCTGATCGCTGACCCCGACCTCCAGGGTCGCGCCGTAATCGCGCACGAGAAAGTTCAGCTGCTCCAGCAGGTAGTTCTTGAAGAAGGCCGGCTGGGTGATGGTGGTGGCATAGACGCCAGGTCCCTGGAACTTGGCGTAGGCGCGCTGCTTGACCGGCGGAACCGCGGTCGCCCGGTAATTGACCCGCAGTTCCGCATAGCGGAAACGGAGGCGCTCGGCGGCGGTCGGGGTCGCGCCGGAGGCGAAGAACCGTTCCAGCGCATGGCGCTGCGCCTCGATGGCGCTGTCGTGAAGAACGATGAGCCGATCGACGGCTTCTTCAGGGGTGGCGACGGACTGGAAGGCTGGAAGCTGATCGGCAGGCACGGGAACATCTCACGTCAGGACTCGTGCCTTAAGGGTCATACACGGTTTCGCCGAGGAACCCAACCATCTTGACGGCGCGGGCCGAGAGGGGGCGGATGCCGGAGAGATCCGGCATCCGCCAACGGATCAATCTCGATTACTCGCACACTTCCGTGCGGCGCACGAAGACCTGGCCCCATGCGTCCACGAAGCGGCGGTTGACCGTGTAGCAGGTCGGGGCCGGATAGGCGCTGACGCCGTAATACGGAGAGGCCGCCGGATAGGCCGGATAGGAATAAGCCGGGTAGGAATAGGCCGGCGCAGCCGCGAGAGCCCCCAGCGCCAGGCCGCCGATCACGCCGGCCGCCACCGCGCCGCCGACATTCGAGCGCCGCCCGCGGTAATAGGCCGGCCTGTAGCCGTAGTTGCCGGGACGATAGGCAGGCCTGCCGTAATAGCCGGCGCCGCCCCTGTTGCGCCATCCGTAATTCTGGGCTTCAGCCGGAGCCGAGGCCATCATCATGCCGCCGCCGAGGGCCAGAGCGGCGAGGCCGGCGGTCAAAGTCACCTTCAGGCGAGACATCTTATCCTCCCAACAGGAAACGAGATTTTCAAGGCAGGAGCCCGACAGCCCCTTCGCTCCCTGAAAGTTGGCGCAAGACTACGCCGCGAGATCTGAACTGAAGATGAAAGTTCCTGCCGGCCGGAAGCGGGATTGCGGCCGGCGGATCGCCGGCTGGCGGAGGCTCCCGCAGGTTTACCGCGAGAACTTCTTGTACTTGATCCGGTGCGGGATGGTGGAATCCGTGCCGAGCCGGCGCTTCTTATCCTCCTCGTAATCGGCGAAATTGCCCTCGAACCATTCCACATGGCTGTCGCCCTCGAAGGCGAGGATGTGGGTGGCGATGCGGTCGAGGAACCAGCGATCGTGGCTGATGATCACGGCGCAGCCCGCGTAATCCTCCAGGGCCTCTTCCAGCGCCCGCAAGGTGTCCACGTCGAGATCGTTGGTGGGCTCGTCGAGGAGCAGGACGTTGGAGCCGGATTTCAGGATCTTGGCGAGGTGCACCCGGTTGCGCTCGCCGCCGGAGAGCACGCCCACCTTCTTCTGCTGGTCCGAGCCCTTGAAGTTGAACGCGCCGCAATAGGCGCGGGCGTTGATCTCGCGCTTGCCGAGATAGAGGATCTCGTTGCCGCCGGAGATCTCCTCGTAGAGCGTCTTGTTGGCGTCGAGGGAGTCGCGGCTCTGATCCACGTAGCCGAGCTTCACGCTGTCGCCGATCCGGATCGCGCCGTCGTCCGGCTGCTCCTGGCCGGTGATCATGCGGAACAGGGTGGTCTTGCCCGCGCCGTTGGGGCCGATGATGCCCACGATGCCGCCCGGCGGCAGCTTGAAGGACAGGCCGTCGATGAGGAGCTTGTCGCCGAAGGCTTTCTTCAGGCCGTCGAACTCGATGACGTTGTTGCCCAGGCGCTCGGCGATGGGAATGATGATCTGCGCGGTGGTGGGCCCCTTCTCGTTCGCCTTGGCGACGAGCTCCTCGTAGCGCTGGATGCGGGCCTTCGACTTGGCCTGCCGGGCCTTGGGCGAAGCCGACACCCATTCGCGCTCGCGCTCGATGGTGCGCCGGTGCGCCTCGTCCTCGCGGCCCTCCTGCTCGAGGCGCTTCTGCTTCTGCTCGAGCCAGGACGAGTAGTTGCCCTCGTAGGGAATGCCCCGGCCGCGGTCGAGTTCGAGAATCCAGCCGGTGACGTTGTCGAGGAAGTAGCGGTCGTGGGTGACGATCAGGATCGCGCCCGGATAGGTGCGCAGGTGCCCTTCGAGCCAGGCGGTGGTCTCGGCGTCCAGGTGGTTGGTGGGCTCGTCGAGGAGGAGAAGCTCCGGTTGCTCCAGCAGGAGCTTGCACAGGGCGACCCGGCGGCGCTCGCCGCCCGAGAGCTTGTCCACCGACCAGTCGTCCGGCGGGCAGCGGAGCGCGTCCATGGCCTGGTCGACCTGGGAATCGAGATCCCACAGGCCCTTGGCCTCGATCTCATCCTGGAGACGGGTCATCTCGTCCATGGTCTCCTCGGAATAGTTCATGGCGACCTCGTTGTAGCGGTCGAGGATCGCCTTCTTGGCGGCCACGCCCTCCATGACGTTCTCGCGCACGTTCTTGGTGGGATCGAGTTGCGGCTCCTGCGGCAGGTAGCCCACCCGCGCGCCCTCGGCCACCCAGCCCTCGCCGTTCCATTCCGTGTCGATGCCGGCCATGATGCGCAGCA
>DASQTM010000152.1:0-2071 GCA_035641875.1 Microvirga sp.
GACTGGCGAGCCGAAGGCGAGGGAAGGGGATCGCGTGCAGGATGTGGCGCGCTCTCCCCTCCCATTGCGGGGGGAACCCGTGGCGCCATGTCCCCAAGGATGCGGTGGCGGAGTCCTAATTTTCGTAGGCGCGGCGTGAATCCTGCGGAGGTCGGACGTTCGATACCCTGCACGCTTCCGCCCTGACGGACAGCGCTCCCGCCCTAGGCGGCGGCCGCGACGCTCGACCGGCGGGCGTGGAGCTCCGCGAGAGCCTCTTCGATCTCGGCCTTCTGCTGCTTGAGATGGCGGATCTGATCCTCGATCTGGTCCAGGCTCAGCCTGAGGTTGGGAGAGGGTCCGTCGCTCGCGCGCTCCTCCGCCAGCATGGCGCGGATTTCGGTGAGGGTGAAGCCAAGCTGCTTGCCCTTTAGGATCACGGACAGGCGGCTACGGTCCCTGGCGTCGTAGATGCGAGCCGTTCCGTCGCGGCGGGGGGACAGGAGACCGCGATCCTCGTAGAATCGCAGGGCGCGCAAGGTCACGCCGAACTCCCGGGCCAGATCGCCGATGGTATAGGATTTTACGCCTTCGCCTGCGTCATAAGCGCTGGCCGCGGCCGCTTCTTGAATCATGTCATGCCCCGTCTTTTTATTGGGGATCAGTGCTCTTAGGCCCGATCTCTCAGGTCCGAATGATAGAACATTTATTCACTGATTTGCAAGTCTATTACAATACAGGCCCGGCTGCGACGCAGGTAAGACCTTTCCTGGAGGGGCCGCCAAAAGAAAGGCCAGGCTCAAAGTGTCCCCTGGCGCTAAATCCCGCAGGCTTAACGGCATTTTTACCGCGTTCCCCAAAAGCTGCACCGCCGGTTCGAGAATCCGAAGGCGTGTTCGACGATGCGCTCCAGGGGAATCCAGCCGTCACGGCACGCATGGGCTGGGGCCATGCGGGCTGACTGTGTTCCTAGTCCCCCCGCGAGCGCGGCCATGAGACGACACGTCCCCTCCAAACCCGACGATCTGGACTTCGATGCGCGGGAACTGGCGAAGGCGGCGGCTCGCCGGGCAGGTCTCAGTCTCGAGGAATGGGCGGCGGCCGTTCTCAACGTGCCAAACGGCAGGCGAGAATCCTTCCCGGCCCACTTCCGCCAGCCCAACGATATCGACAGCATCATCGCGCGAATGGCGAGGACGGCCCGCAGCAAGCACCCCGCTGGCGATGACGCCACCCGAATGGCCGCCACCGGGAGCGAGCGTCAGGCGAGGGACCGGCAGGAGAAGGAGCAGGCCTCGCACACCGCCGTCGCTCTGGAAGCCATGGCGATCTGGATCGAAGGGGCCGAGGAGCGCCTGAACGAAGCGGCCCGCGCCTCGGCGGACCACCAGGACCGGATTGCATCCTTCCTGGCGCAGGCGCTGTCCACCCTCAAGGATCGTCTCGACACGGTCGAGCGCCATGTGGTGTCGGAGCGCGCCGCGCCCCCTCGCATCGAATTTCCCGTTCAGGACACCCTCAGGGCGCTCGCCCCTTTGTCCGAGACCCTCGTCGGCCTGCGCATGGACATGTCGCGGCTCAGCGAGCGCCTGGACCACCCGAGCCCTGACTGGACGCCTGCGGTGGAGAGCGTCCGCGCCGAGATCCAGAGCCTCAGATCCGCCATGGGTTCCCTGGCCTCCCAGGAGGATATCTCCGCTCTCGCTGGCGCCATGAGCGACATCGCCCGGGATCTGGAGCCGGGGCGTTCGAACATGGACCTCCGGACGCTCGCCCAATCCATTGCCGCCCTTTACGGGCAGGTTCAGACCCTCTCCGACGAGATGGCCAGGAGTGCGCATCGGCGCGTCGGCGGCGAGATCAGCCTCATCAAGAGCAAGATCGACAGGATCTCCGAGACGGGCGTCGACCGCTCCGTCATCGACGCTCTGACCAGCCAGATCGTCGACCTACGCCACGACCTGGCCCACCGGGCCGAGCCGCAGCAGATCGCGCGCCTGTCCGAGGATGTGGCGGCGCTCGGCCGCCAGATCGTCGCTCTGCGCGCCGACCAGACTGGCCGAGGCGATTTTTCCGCGCTCAAAGCCTCCCT
>DASQTM010000153.1:0-2783 GCA_035641875.1 Microvirga sp.
CCGCACAGGTGCATCGCTAGTGGCGCGGCCGTCATGATGAAGTTCATGAGCGTATAGGACACGACCCCGCAGATCACTGCCGTGATGAAGCGCGGCTGGCGCACGATGTCCTTGAGTGGACGGCCGCCGGCCATCTCCGCCACTGTCGGCGTCGGAACCCGGACGCCGAGCAGGACCAGCGCCGACACGACAGCAAGGGCGGCCTGTGCCAGATACGTCGCCGCGAACTGGTAGGGCAGCCACAGGTCCATGGTGTAGGTGACGAGCTGGGGACCAATGACCCCGGCAAACACCCCGCCAGCCATCACGGTGGACAAGGCCCGCGGACGACGTGCGGCCGGGACGCAATCGGCGGCGGCGAAGCGGAAGGAGAGCACCACGGCGGCATACGCCCCGCCGAAGAACATCGCCACGCAGAAGAGCCAGAAAGATCCCTGCAAGACCGCAAGGGAAGCCAACAACCCGACGAGGACGCCGGATCCCGTCCCCGTCAGGAAGGCAGCGCGGCGGCCGTGGCGCCGGGCGATGGCTCCGGCCGGCAGGGTGCAGGCCGCCATGCCCACCACGAAGATCGAGATCGGCAGGGTCGCCAGCGCCTGGCTCGGGGCGAGCATGCTGCCGACGATAGCGCCCGTGGAATACACGATCGCCGAATTAGCCCCGCCGAGCGCCTGCGCGATCGCAAGCCTCCAGACATCGGCATCGCCGGAGCGAATTGTGGGCACGATCCCGGTCACGGCATTAGCATTCATCTGGGACATGAGGTTCCTCAGGCCGCGAGCAGGCCGTGCCAGCGCGTGTCGCGTGCCGACGGGCGGCGGTGCAGGCGTCGGTCGAGAAGCTCGCCGGCCTTCACCGCTTCGCCGCTGCGCATCAGGGCCAGCAGCAGCATGTCCTCCATCATCTCGCGCTGGGCTCCGCTGCCGCCGATGCGCGCGACCTCGGCCGCGACCGGCTCCAGGATGCGGGCACAGCCTGCATAATCCTCCTCGGCAAAGGCCAGAGCTGCGCGACAGATCGCCGGCACCACTGGTCCCGCGGGCAAGCCGCCCGTCTCGATCAGCTCCATCTGGGCCTTCACGCGCTCTTCGACCGCCGCCTTGTCTCCGGTCGCCGCCGCGATGAGCGCCATGTGGACGTCGGCGAAGGCGAAGCCGGCCTTTTGGAAGTAGCTTTTCGAATAGTCCGCTGCGTCCTGCCACAGCCCCGCCGGCACCGTGTGGCCGTAGGCCTTGAGCCGCCACAGGAAGGAGGCGGTATCGCTCACCACATTGACCGGCATGCCGGCCGTCACCGACGGCTGGATATGTTCCGCGTAGATGGCCAGCGCCTGTTGCGGATCGCCGCGCTCCAGGGCGCAAGGCCGAGTGCCAGGCGATGTGGCCATGAAGGACTCCGCTGCGGTCGTAGCCCGGCAGCCAGTCTGCGATCAGCCGCTCCGCCTCATCGTGGGCGCCGCCCTCGTACATGGCATGCGAGAGCGCATGCGCCGCGTTGGCGTTGTTTCGGCGCAAGTCGTAGCCGCGCTGTGTTAGGGCTTGACCGTGGGCGACGTTGCCGTTCTCCGCATGCGACCAGCCTCGGTAGGTGAGAAACCACCAATCGTCGGCATCGAAGTGCCGGGCATGGCGCTCGCAGAGGTCGACCCTTGCCTGGTCGTGATCCGCCATGCCCGAGAAGGCGAACAGCCCGAAAGCACCGAGGGGCAGAGACAGGATCAAGATATCCCGCGGCCAGGTGTCGGCATGGGCGAGCGCCCGCTCCAGGGCTTTGGCCGACTGGCCATTGATGGCCAGCGACAGGATGTCCACATGGCTACGCTCCCGCTCGGTTCCCCGGCGGGCAACAATCTCCTCCGCCACAGCGATCCGTGCCTTGGCATTTGTCACCTCAGTGCGGATGACGTGCAGGCGGGCGCGGGCCCCATGGGCGAGAGCGAAGTTCGGGTCGGCCGCGATGGCCTCGTCCAGGGCCTCCGCGGCGCCGGGCCAGGCGGAGAGGAGCAGATCGACGCCCTCGCGGTAACGATCGGCCGCGCGGTCGGACATGGTCGAGAGTGGCAGGCCACGGCTGTCGAGGCGGGTCATAGCAGGTTCCTCGTCATGGGATTGGGCGCTCATAAGCGCATGCATGAGCCATCTATACGCGATCTTCTCCCGTCCGTATTTTGATAAGCCGTCAAACTGTGTAGAACATCGGCCAAACTGGGGTGGAACATGACGTGGGAGAGGATTCAAGCGCCACCCGGATTGGCTCCACCCCAGCCGATCACCGTGCGTGCGCAGTCGATCCCGGCGCGCCACTCCTTTCCTGAGCACGAGCACGCCTGGAATCAGATGGTCTATGCGATCTCCGGCGTTCTGACGGTGGCGGTGGAGGGGCACACCTTCGTAATCTCACCGGAACAGGCCGTCTGGCTGCCGACGGGGTTGCGGCACCGGGTCGGCTCCCTTCTCGGGGCGGAGTTCCGTAGCCTCTGGATTGCCGACGAGGCGGGTTGTGGCCTTCTGGAGGACCCGACCGTGTTTGCCGTCACGCCGCTCCTCAGGGAGCTCATCGTCGAGGTCACCGCAATCGAGGGAGACGAGGACCACGACGGCTATGCCGGCCGCGTGACGGACCTGATCCTGGACCAGCTCCGGCGCGCACGCCCCCTTCCCGGCGCGCTCCCATGGCCTCGTGGGGGCTCGTCGCTGACAGCATTGTGCGAGGCGCTCTACGCAGCCCCGGACGACCGGCGTGGATCGGAGGCGTGGGGCCGGGAGCTTGGGATGTCGGAACGG
>DASQTM010000154.1:0-5004 GCA_035641875.1 Microvirga sp.
ATCGCGTCCGCATCCTCGATGCCCGCGATAGTGGTATTGAACAGGTAAGAGCCCCGGCCATAGGCCGACGACAGCACGGTGCCGTCCTGGCGGGCGTCGATGTTGGCGACGCCGAGGCTCTGCATGAGGAGCTTCAGTGCGTACATCTCCTCCACCGCCGCAAGATCGCCTACGATGGCGCCGACGCGCTTCGGATCCGCACCCTTGACGCGGCTGGCGATGACGCCGAACGCCTCCTGCCAGGAGGTGGGACGCAGGCGGCCGTTCTCGCGCACGAAGGGGCGATCCAGGCGCTGGAGGCGCAGGCCGTCCACGATCTGGCGGGTCTTGTCGGTGATCCACTCCTCGTTCACCGCCTCGTTCACGCGCGGCAGGATGCGCATGACCTCGCGGCCGCGGGAATCGACCCGGATCGAAGAGCCGACCGCATCCATCACATCGACGGAATCCGTCTTGGTGAGCTCCCAGGGACGATAATGATAGGCTTCCGGCTTGTGGGTGAGCGCGCCCACGGGGCAGAGATCGGCCACGTTGGCCTGGAGTTCGGAGCCGAGGGCCTTTTCGAGATAGCTCGTGATCTCCATGTCCTCGCCGCGCCAGAGCGCGCCCATGTCCGGCACGCCCGCCACCTCGTCGGTGAAGCGGACGCAGCGGGTGCAGTGGATGCACCGGTTCATGGAGGTACGCACGAGCGGACCGAGATACTTGTCGGTGACCGCGCGCTTGTTCTCGTGGAAGCGGCTGGTGTCGACCCCGTAGGCCATGGCCTGGTCCTGCAGGTCGCACTGGCCGCCCTGGTCGCAGATCGGGCAGTCGAGGGGGTGGTTGATGAGGAGGAACTCCATCACCCCTTCCCGCGCCTTCTTCACGGTGGGCGATTTGGTCGAGATCACCGGCGGCTCGCCGTTGGGCCCCGGGCGGCAGTCGCGAACGCCCCAGGCGCAGGAGGCGACCGGTTTCGGGGCCCCCTTCACCTCGACGAGGCACATGCGGCAATTGCCGGCGATCGAGAGCCGCTCGTGGAAGCAGAAGCGCGGAATTTCCGCCCCCGCCGCCTCGGCGGCCTGGAGCAGGGTGTATTCGGCAGGAACGTCGACCTCGACGCCGTCAACGATGATTTTCGTCATCTTCTATCTCACTCCGCCGCGATCATGGCGGATTCGGAATGCGGGTTCGCCGCGTAATCGTCGATCCGCTTCTCGATCTCGTGACGGAAGTGGCGGATCAGACCCTGGACCGGCCAAGCCGCCGCGTCGCCGAGCGCGCAGATGGTGTGGCCTTCGATCTGGGTCGAAACTTCGAGCAGCATGTCGATCTCGCGCTTCTGGGCGCGGCCTTCCGCCATGCGGGTGAGCACGCGCCACATCCAGCCCGTGCCTTCGCGGCAGGGGGTGCACTGGCCGCAGCTCTCGTGCTTGTAGAAATATGCCAGGCGAGCGATGGCGCGGACGATGTCGGTGGACTTGTCCATGACGATCACGGCGGCAGTGCCGAGGCCGGACTTCAAATTGCGCAGGGTGTCGAAATCCATATGGGCGTCGGCGATCTGCTCGGCCGGAACGATCGGCACGGAGGAGCCGCCGGGGATCACGCCGAGCAGGTTGTCCCAGCCGCCGCGGATGCCGCCGCAATGGGTGTCGATCAACTCCCGGAAGGTGAGGCCCATGGCCTCTTCCACGTTGCAGGGCTTGTTTACGTGGCCCGAAATGCAGAAGAGCTTGGTGCCCACGTTGTTCGGGCGGCCGATGCCGGAGAACCAAGAGGCGCCGCGACGGAGGATCGTGCCGGCGACTGCGATGGATTCTACGTTGTTCACCGTGGTCGGGCAGCCGTAGAGGCCCATATTGGCCGGGAAGGGCGGCTTCAGGCGCGGCATGCCCTTCTTGCCCTCCATGCTCTCGAGGAGCGCCGTCTCCTCGCCACAGATATAGGCGCCCGCGCCGTGGTGGACGTAAAGATCGAAGGGATAGCCGTGGATGTTGTTCTTGCCGATGAGCCCGGCCTCATAGGCCTCGTCCACCGCGCGCTGGAGCGCATAGCGCTCGGCCACGTACTCGCCACGGATATAGATGTAGGCCGCATGAGCGCCCATGGCGAAGGAGGCGATGAGGCAGCCCTCGACCAGGAGATGCGGATCATTCCGCATGATCTCCCGGTCCTTGCAGGTGCCGGGCTCCGACTCGTCTGCGTTGACCACGAGGTAGTGCGGGCGCTCGCTGGCCTGCTTGGGCATGAAGGACCACTTCAAGCCCGTGGGGAAGCCAGCGCCGCCGCGGCCGCGCAGCCCAGACGCCTTCATCTCATCAACGATCCAGTCGCGCCCCTTTTCGAGGAGGAACTTGGTTCCGTCCCACGCGCCGCGCATCTTCGCGCCCTGAAGATCCGGCGAATGGAAGCCGTAGAGGTTGGTGAAGATACGATCTCTGTCCTGAAGCATTCCCGATCACTCCATCAGGACGATTTGTTGTCTTTATCGACCACCACGTCCGGCTTGCTCTCGCTGCCGTCGCGGCGGGTCTCGGCTTGGGCGGGCGGCGTTCCGGCCACCGGCGTCGTCGGGCTGACCGGGACGGGAGACCCCTCCTCCGGCTTGGACGGCGTCGCCACATAGGACTTGCTGCTTTGCGGCCCAGTGACGGAGGCCTCCTCCTGACGGGGTTCGATCTTTGTCGCCCTCGTCGGGTCGGATGCTTCCTTCTGATCCACCGCACTGACCGGCGTCTCGCCTTCCTTGGCGCGCTTGGCCGGCGTGTCGGCCGCATCGCTCTCGACAGCCCGGCCGGCGCCCGGCTTGGCCGCCCGAGCCTGAGCGGGAACGCTCTCGGTGGCGGCTTCGGCCTCGCCGGTCTCGGCGGGCTTGGCCTGCTCCTCGAACCGCTTGCGCCATGCGCCGACGAGCGAACCGTCGTAGAGAGCCGGATCCTGCAGGGTGTTGACCGCCTGGAACGGCTCGGACCGGTTGCGGCCGATCTGCGAGCCTTTTCTCACCGGACGTCCGGCGGCGAGATCGTCGAGCAGCTTCTCGAAGTTTTCCACTGTCAGGTCTTCGTAGTAATCATCGTTGATCTGCACCATCGGGGCATTGGAGCAGGCGCCCAGGCACTCGACCTCAAGCCAGGAGAACATGCCGTCCGCCGAGACATGGTTTTCATCGCCGACGCGGCGCTTGAGGACGTTCTTGATGTCCCCGGCCCCGCGCAGCATGCAGGGCGTGGTGCCGCAGAACTGGATGAAATGCTTCCCGACCGGCTCCAGATTGAACATCGTGTAGAAGGTCGCCACCTCCATCACCCGAATGGGAGCCATGTCGAGCTTGGCCGCGACGGCCTCGATCGCCTTGCGGGGCAGCCAGCCGCCTGCCTGCTCCTGGGCTTTGCCCAAGATGGCGATGATGGCCGAAGCCTGGCGGCCCGGCGGATACTTGGCGATCTGCTGATCAGCATAAGCTTCGTTCTCGGGCGAGAACGCGAAGCTCTTGGGCTGCATGTCTTCGGGCGCGAGCTTACGAACGGCCATTATTCACTCTTCTCCTCGTCGTTCTCGCCGGGCGCTGCTACGGCTATTCACGACTTGAACCTTTACAACACGCCTCAAGACGCGTGGATACCCGGGACAGGCCAATGCTTTAGCGATCCACCTCGCCGAACACGATGTCGAGCGAACCGAGGATGCCCGCGACGTCGGCCAGCATGTGCCCGCGGCACATGAAGTCCATAGCCTGGAGGTGGGCGAAGCCGGGAGCGCGAATGCGGCAGCGATAGGCTTTGTTGGTGCCGTCCGATACCAGATACACGCCGAACTCGCCCTTAGGAGCCTCCACGGCGGCGTAAACCTCGCCCGCCGGCACATGGAAGCCTTCCGTGTAGAGCTTGAAATGGTGGATCAACGCTTCCATGGAGCGCTTCATGTCCTTGCGGGACGGAGGCGCGACCTTGCCGTCGAGGGTCGTCACGGGCCCCTGCCCATCCGGCGCGCGCAACTTGTCGATGCACTGGCGCATGATGCGCACGCTCTGGCGCATCTCCTCCATCCGGATGACCTGCCGGTCGTAATTGTCACCGTTCAGTCCCACAGGGATGTCGAATTCCATCTCCTCGTAGCACTCGTAGGGCTGGGACTTGCGCAGGTCCCACGGCACGCCGCAGCTGCGAACCAGGGGGCCCGAGAAGCCCCAGGCCCAGCAGTCATCGAGGGTGAGCACGCCGATGTCGACGTTGCGCTGCTTGAAGATGCGGTTGCCGATGACGAGCGTATCAAGATCGTCAAGCACCTGCAGGAAGGGATCGCAGAACGCCTCGATATCGTCGATCAAGTCGGCCGGCAGATCCATGTTCACGCCGCCGGGACGGAAATAATTGGCGTGCATGCGCGAACCGGAGGCACGCTCGTAGAAGATCATCAGCTTCTCACGCTCTTCGAAGCCCCACAGCGGAGGCGTGAGCGCGCCGACGTCCATGGCCTGCGTGGTCACGTTGAGGAGATGCGAGAGAAGGCGCCCGATCTCGGAAAACAGGACGCGGATCAGCTGGGCACGTCGGGGAACCGCGATGCCCAGGAGCTTCTCGATCGACAGGCAGTAGGCGTGCTCCTGGTTCATCGGCGCGACATAGTCGAGCCGGTCGAAATAGGGATTAGCCTGAACGTAGGTCTTGTACTCGATCAGCTTCTCGGTGCCGCGGTGGAGCAGGCCGATATGCGGATCGACGCGCTCGACCACCTCGCCGTCCAGCTCCAGCACAAGGCGCAGCACGCCGTGCGCCGCCGGGTGCTGCGGGCCGAAATTGATGGTGAAGTTGCGGATATTATGCTCGCCCATGGGTCGCCCTTTCCGCTCCTTTAAGCCTTGGCCTTCTCGTCGCCGGGCAGCACGTAATCCGTGCCTTCCCAGGGCGAGAGGAAATCGAAGTTGCGGAACTCCTGCGACAGGCTCACCGGCTGGTACACCACCCTCCCCTGCGCCTCGTCGTAGCGCACCTCGACAAACCCCGTCATGGGGAAGTCCTT
>DASQTM010000155.1:0-4275 GCA_035641875.1 Microvirga sp.
TGACCCTCTCGACCGGCGACATGGGCTTCGCCTCGGCAAAAACCTACGATATCGAGGTCTGGCTGCCGGGGCAGGGCGCCTACCGCGAGATCTCCTCCTGTTCGAACTGCACCGACTTCCAGGCCCGGCGCATGAGCGCCCGCTACCGGCCGAAGGACGCCAAGCAGCCCCGCTTCGTCCACACCCTCAACGGCTCCGGCACGGCCGTCGGCCGGGCGCTGATCGCGGTCATGGAGAACTACCAGGAGGCGGACGGCAGCGTCACGGTCCCGCCGGCGCTCCAACCCTATATGGGCGGGCTCGCCCGCATCGAGCGGCAGGCCTGACATGCGCATTCTCTGCACCAATGACGACGGCATTCACGCCCCGGGGCTCAAGGTCCTGGAGAATATCGCCCGGGCGCTCTCAGATGACGTGTGGGTGGTGGCGCCCGAGACCGACCAGAGCGGCGTGTCCCATTCGCTCTCCCTCAACGACCCCTTGCGCCTGCGGGAGATCTCGGACCGGCATTTCGCCGTGAAGGGCACGCCGACCGATTGCGTGATCATGGGCATCCGCCAGATCATGCGAGAGAACAAGCCCGACCTCGTGCTCTCCGGCGTCAATCGCGGGCAGAACGTGGCCGAGGACGTGAGCTATTCCGGCACGGTGGCGGGGGCCATCGAAGGCACCATTCTGGGGGTGCCCTCCATCGCGCTCTCGCAGGCCTATGGAGCAGGAAACCGTGACAGCCTGAAGTGGCAATGCGCCGAGCATCATGGGCCCAAGATCGTCCGCAGGATTCTCGACGCGGGTATCGACAGGGGCATCCTCGTCAACGTGAATTTCCCCAATTGCGAGCCGGACGAAGTCGAAGGAGCCGCTATCGTCAACCAAGGCCAGCGCACGCAGGAACTCCTGCGCCTCGACGAGCGCAAGGACGGGCGTGGCAACCCCTATTACTGGATCGCCTTCGAGCGCCGCCCCTTCACGCCGGGCAACGGCACGGACCTGTGGGCGATCGCCAACCGGCGCATCGCCGTCACGCCCCTGCGGCTCGACATGACCGACGAGCCGACCTTGACGCGCTACGCACTGGCCTTCGGTTGAGGCGCGAGCGGGCGCCATGAGCGGCGATTGGCCTTTCTTTCCCGAGGCGGAGAACCACGACGAGGAAGAGGCGATCGGGGTCGCGTCCTTCATTCTATCCTTGCGGGCGCGGGGCATCCGGGACGTGGCGCTGCTGCGCGCCATGGAGCTGGTGCCGCGGGAGGTCTTCGCCCCGCGCCGCTTCACCGACCTGTCGCGCACGGACGTCGCCCTGCCGCTGCCCTGCGGCCAGACCATGACGGCGCCGGACACGGTGGCCGCCATGCTGCTGAGCCTTGGCGTGGCGCCGGGGCAGCGGGTGCTGGAAGTGGGCGCCGGCACCGGCTACGTGACGGCGCTCCTGGCGCGGCTCGGCGCGGAGGTCGTCACGGTCGAGCGGTTCAACACCCTAGCGGAAAGCGCGGCCCAGCATCTCAGGATCGTGGAGGCGGGCAAGGTCCGCCTGGAGATCGGCGACGGTCTGGCGACGCGCGTGCGCGACCGGTTCGACCGGATTCTGCTGAATGGAGCCTGCCCTGAAATCCCCCACAGCGTGACCTCGCTTCTCGCTCACGGCGGCCGTCTTGTGGGCGCTCTCGCCACGGAAGGGCTGCCGCGCCTCGTGCGCATCGACCGGTTCGACGGCGATGAGTTGCGGCAGGAGCTTGGGCTGGGCCTGAGGATTTCCCCTCTCGTGCCAGGTATTGCGGCGACCCTTTGACGGCTGCGAAGATTTTCTCCGCAGGGTTACGAGAAAATTTTCGCCGTCAACCGTTGTTTAACCTGAACAGGCTTTTAATAGCCCCATCGAGTTGCGTGCGGTTGGGGTTTTTAGTCATGCGTTTGCGTGTGGGTTCTGGGCATTGGGTTGCGGTGTCGCGGATCGCTCTGGTGGGACTGATTGGCAGTGCCGCCGCGGCGTGTAGTTCCGACACGATGCGATTGTCGGAGAACCCGTTCTCCAATCCGTTCGCGTCCAGCGAGCGAGTGGCCCCCGGCACGCCGACGGCGTCGCAGCCCGCTCCGTCCCAGGCTTCCGCCCCGATGGCGACGGCTCAGGTCCAGTCCCAGGCGCTTCCCCCGGTCCAGTCGCAGCCGGTGGCTCAGCCCGCCCGCTACGCTGCTCCCGCCCCCATGACGACGCGTCCTGCGCCGGTCACGCAGAGGGCGTCCGCAGAGCCTGCAGGCCAGCCCAAGTTCCGCTTGGTCAACACGTCCAGGCCTCCGGCTCCGGCGGCTGTCGCGACTGCGGATCAGTCCAGGCGGGTTCGCCCCGGCACGATATCCACGGCGCAGGTTTCGCCTGCTCCCGTCAGGCAGACTCCCGTGAAGCAGGCGTCGGTGCAGGTAGCGTCCGCAACCACCGAGCCTCTGGTCTCCGCGCCGCGTCCCATCGAGCAGCCCAAGGTGGCGGCCCTGTCCGAGCCGCAGCCCTTGAAGTCCACCGTCACGGCTCAGCCGGTGCAGCCTGTTGCTCCCGCACCGGCTCCTCAGCCTGAGGCCGCGAAGGCTCCCGTCGCGGAGCCGGAGCAGACCGCCAGCGTGTCGGGCGATTTCCGCTGGCCGGCCCGGGGCCGCGTCATCGCAGGCTTCGGCGCCAATGGCGGCAACGAGGGCATCAACATCGCCGTTCCCGAGGGCACCCCCGTCAAGGCCGCGGAGGCCGGCACGGTGACCTATGCGGGCAGCGAGGTGAAGGGCTACGGCAACCTCGTGCTCATCCGCCACGAGAACGGTTTCGTCTCGGCCTACGCCCATAACGGCTCGCTCAGCGTGAAGCGCGGCGAGCAGGTGAAGCGCGGCCAGGTGATCGCCACCTCCGGCCAGACCGGCAACGTGACGTCGCCGCAGCTCCACTTCGAGATCCGCAAGGGAGCCACCCCGGTTGACCCGCTGAAGCATCTCGGCGGCTGATCAATCACAGGAGTTAAGGCCAGCCTCGGCAATCCGAGGCCGGCCGCAAGAGGGGACGGTGGAGCTCAGCCACCGTCCCTTTGTCTTTTAGATCGCCTTTCCCAGGCGCCCGGCCAGATCCTGGATGAACTGCCAGGCCGTGCGTCCCGAGCGGGCGCCGCGGGTGGTGGCCCATTCCAGGGCCTCGGCGCGCACCGCGTCCCGGTCGGCCCCGAGCCCCAGGTGGTCGATATAGGCGAAGACCATGTCGAGATATTCGTCCTGGCTGCACTTGTGGAAGCCGAGCCAGAGGCCGAAGCGGTCGGACAGGGACACCTTCTCCTCCACCGCCTCGCCCGGATTGATGGCGGTCGAGCGCTCGTTGTCCATCATGTCCCGGGGCAGGAGGTGGCGGCGGTTGGAGGTGGCGTAGAAGATCACGTTGTCCGGGCGGCCCTCGATGCCGCCTTCCAGCACCGCTTTGAGCGACTTGTAGGAGGTGTCGTCCCCATCGAAGGACAGGTCGTCGCAGAAGACGATGAAGCGGTGCGGATCGGGCCGCAGGAGACTCATGAGGTCGGGAAGGGTCTCGATGTCCTCCCGGTGGATCTCGATGAGCTTGAGGGCGCGCGAATCGGGCGGCCTAGCCCCGTTGATCTCCGCATGGACCGCCTTCACCAGGGACGACTTGCCCATGCCCCGCGCGCCCCAGAGCAGGGCGTTGTTGGCCGGCAGGCCACCGGCGAAGCGCCGGGTGTTCTCCGCCAGCATGTCCCGCACCCGGTCGATGCCCCGCAGGAGGCCGATCTCGACCCGGTTCACCTTGGGGACCGCCGAGAGCCGGCGGCCCGTGGCATGCCACACGAAGGCGTCCGCCGCCAGGAAGTCGGCCTCGGGGGCGGCCGGGGGACCCAAGCGCTCCAGGGCACTGGCGATGCGCCTCAAAAGGGTCAGGGTTTCGGGGGAGAAAGGATCTGAAGGAGGCTGTGACATGGCAATCCGCAAGGGCTGAGGGGGATTGCTTAGCGATTTTCCGCGGAAGCGGCAAAGGGTCCGGGCCTGGACTTCGGGAAATCCCCGCAACTTCATTGATTTCGTGGAGTCGATGAGTATAGTCCGCCCGCACTTAACAGTCCCGTTTGGCGCGGGCAGGCCATGAAGGCGCCTGCCTCGCGCCTTTATCCATGGAGAGCCGCTTGTTCATCTCACCTGCTTTCGCGCAAGGGGCCCCTGCCGGGGGCGGAATGGATGCCATCATCCAGTTCGTTCCTTTCATCCTCATTTTCGTCATTATGTGGTTCCTCATCATTCGGC
>DASQTM010000156.1:0-5189 GCA_035641875.1 Microvirga sp.
GGCACCAAGGGCGGCTACGATCTGGCGCTGGTGCGCGCCATCGCGGATGCGGTGCACGTGCCGGTCATCGCCTCCGGCGGCGTGGGCAATCTCGACCACCTGGTGGACGGCGTCCGCAGCGGCCACGCCAGCGCCGTGCTCGCCGCTTCCATTTTCCATTTCGGCACCCACACGATCTCGGAAGCGAAGGGCTACATGGCGCGGGCCGGGCTGAAGATGCGGCTGGATTGGGTGCAATAGGCAGCACTCAACGATACTCCGTCTATCGGGCTGGTTTGAAGCAACAGAGTTTCCTATGGTGATCGGTAGTCTGCTGCTGGTTTCTCGGAATGCTGCTTGCCGCTCGGATCTTTGCCGTCATCCTCCTTCTCTGTATCGGAGCCATCCTCGGCCTGGGCATCCTCATGGCAGGCGGATATCTCTCCCGTGAGAGTCCGTTATTCAATAAGGGAGACGGAGTCAGGACACTTCTGTGCTTCACAGAGGATGACGTGCTCCGATTGAATGTCGAGTTTCGCGATGAAGGGCGCGTCGCCTTGTTCCAAACGCCACAGGGACAGGATGTTCGTCTGACCTTCAAGGGGGGAGGTCTGTTTGACGACGTCTATTCAGACGGAGCGGTCGAAATCCGGATCGATCCGGAAGTGTACGTGACCGGGATCCATCCCGCGCCTATTCGGCCCTGTGACTGGGAATGATTGGTCTTGGCTCCACTTCAGGCTAAGAGGAGGGCAAGTAAGATAGGAAGCCCATGACCTCCTTCACCCTCGACGACCTCGCCCGCATCGTGGCGGAGCGCGCGGCGGCCCTGGCCGCCGAGTCCTATACGGCCAAGCTTTTGGCGGACGGGCCGGGGAGGGCGGCCAAGAAGCTGGGGGAGGAGGCCGTCGAGGCGGCGATCGCCGCCGTCCAGGGGGACCGGGCGGGCCTCACGGTGGAAGCCGCGGATGTGCTCTATCATCTTTTGGTCGTGTTGCAGGGCGCGAACATTCCGCTAAGTGACGTGATGGCCGAATTGGAGCGCCGCACGGCGCAGTCGGGGCTTGCGGAGAAGGCCGCGCGCAAGCCTCAAACCTGAAAAGGTGGTTCGCATGGACCAGCCCAACGTGGTTTCTGCCTCGGAAGCCGATGACGGCCTCTCGCCCTACCGGGTGTTCACCCGGGACGAGTGGGCGCAGCTGCGCGCCGACGCCCCCATGACGCTGACCGCCGACGAGGTCATGCGGCTGCAATCGCTGAACGATCCGATCTCCCTGGACGAGGTCGCGGCGATCTATCTGCCCCTGTCGCGCCTGTTGTCGCTCTATGTCGCGGCGACGCAGGGGCTGTTCAAGGCGACCCAGCGTTTCCTGCTCGCCGAGAACGACGGCAAGGTGCCCTACATCATCGGCGTTGCCGGCTCCGTGGCGGTGGGCAAGTCCACCACCGCGCGGGTGCTGAAAGCGCTCCTGGCCCGCTGGCCGAACACCCCGAAGGTCGATCTCGTCACCACGGACGGCTTCCTGCTGCCTAACGCAGAGCTGACGCGGCTCGGCCTCATGGAGCGCAAGGGCTTTCCCGAGAGCTACGACACCAGCAAGCTCCTGCATTTCCTGGCCGACATCAAGGCGGGCAAGCGCAACATGAAGGCGCCGCTCTATTCCCACCTTGTCTACGACGTGGTGCCCGGCGAGGAGACGATGGTGGACCGGCCGGACATCCTCATCGTCGAGGGTCTCAACGTGCTCCAGCCCGCCCGGATGCCCAAGGACGGCACGGCGATCCCGTTCGTGTCCGACTTTTTCGACTTCTCGGTCTATATCGACGCCGACGAGGAAGACCTGCACCGCTGGTACGTGAACCGCTTCCTGCGCCTGCGCCACACGGCCTTCCGCGACCCGCTCTCCTATTTCCGCCGCTATGCGGAACTGCCGGAAGCCGAAGCCATCGGCATCGCCGACGGCCTGTGGTCCCGCATCAACCTAGTGAACCTGCAGGACAACATCGTGCCGACCCGCCAGAGGGCGAGCCTCATCCTCAAGAAGGGCCCGAGCCATCGGATCGAGACCGTGGCCCTGCGGCGGCTGTAGGGGGTCGACCTTTTCACAACCTTGAGCGTTGTCCCCGGATGGGCGGAGGAGCCATGGCCACGCACCCGGTCGACGAGACGATCAAGCAGAGCGCCGAGCAGGCGCAGGAGGCGGCGGAGCAGACCCAGGAAGCGGCCGAGAACACGGAGGCCGCCGCCGAGCACACGCAGGCCGCCGCGCGAACGACGGCCAAAGCCACCGTTCAACTGAAGGATTCCGCCGACCGACGCACGGAGCTCGCCGCCAACCGCACTGTCTTCGCCGCCGAGCGCACCTATGCGGCCTGGGTGCGCACGGGGCTGGCGTCGCTGGCTTCCGGCATCGGCGCCAAGAAGCTGCTCGAAGGAGTGGTGCCCGACTGGATGATCATCTCCACCGGGTCGGTGCTGGTCTTCTTCAGCGCCTTCTGCTTCGCGGCGGCCGTGTGGCGTCAGATCTTCCAGGGCGCAGGCAACCCGGAGCCCGACGTGCAGCGCATTCCGCCGTTTCTCTTCGTGGTCTTCAACGGCTTTCTGGCCCTCGTGGCGCTCGCCGCCCTGATCAGCATCTGGTTCGGACGGACGGGAGGGGATTGAAGCCCTGCATTTGCCCGGCTTGGCCGGATGTCTCGGCCTGCGTTAATCTTGGTTTCATTGGGGTGTCGAGCCGAAAGACCATCGCATGAGAACCCGTCGGATGGCGCTCACGCCGGATCATGTGGCGCTTGTTCACCGCGTCTTGGAGGATCCAGGCCCCGAGCCGGGTCTCGTGTATCACAGCGAGGCCGATTACGACGCGGTCGTGCAGACCATGCTGGCCCTGCACCCTCCGGGCCGGGATGCCTGGCTCTTTGCCTATGGGTCCCTGATCTGGAAGCCCGAGGTCGATCATGTGGAGGCGCGGCGGGGCACGGCCCATGGCTGGCATCGCTCCTTCTGCTTCCGGATTACCCGCTTTCGCGCCACCAGGGATCGCCCGGGCCTGATGATGGCCCTTGATCGGGGAGGGCAGTGCCAGGGCATCCTCTATCGGCTCCCAGGTGAGTCCTTGCAGACGCAGATGGGAAAGCTTTTTCGTCGCGAGTTCACCGTGAAGCCGGCCAACAGCACGCCGCGATGGATCAAGGTTGCAACGGAGGAGGGACCCCTGACGGCCCTTGCGTTCGTGATGAACCGCCAGGCTCCGGCTTATGTTGGAAGGCTTGCGCCCGAGGATGTGGCGACGTTTCTGGCCGAGGCCTGCGGGCATTGGGGTTCAGGGGCCGAGTATCTCCACAACACGGTCATGCATCTCGAGCAGCATGGTATTCACGACCGCAATCTCTGGCGCCTGCAAAAGCTGGTGGCCGACAGGATCGGAGATCCGGCGGCAAAGCAAGGCCGGATCAGCTGACCCGGCCCGGACAAGGGCGACCTGCCCCTCAGGCGAGCAGCCCCTGCTGCTGCGCCAGCTCGCGCAGGTTGGCCTGCGGCCTTGCGCCGAGATGGCTGATGATTTCCGCTGCCGCGAGGCCGCCCAGGCGGGCGCAATCGGTGAGATCCAGGTTCCGGGTCAGGCCCGCCAGGAAGCCTGCGGCGAAGAGGTCGCCCGCGCCCGTGGTGTCGACCACCCGCTCCACCGGAAAGGCCGGCACCGCCCGGGTCCCGTCGCGGCTCACCACCAGCGCGCCCTCGGCCGAGCGGGTGATGACGCCGAGCACGTTCTCCTCCCGCAGGGCCGCCAGGGCGCTGTTTGCGTCGGACGTGCCGTAGAGGCTCTGCAATTCGTGGATGTTGGCGAACAGGATGTCGAGGCTGCCGTCGCGCATGAGCCCTAAGAACTCGTCCCGGTAGCGGTCGACGCAGAAGGCGTCGGACAAGGTGAGCGCCACCTGGTTTCCCGCTTCGTGAGCGATCTTCACCGCCTTGCGGAAGGCTTCCTTGGCGGCCGGCGGATCCCACAGATAACCTTCGAGATAGACGATGGAAGAGGCCCTGACCGTGTCCGGGTTTACGTCGTCCGGGGTGAGGTTCTGGCACGCGCCGAGATAGGTGTTCATGGTGCGCTCGCCGTCCGGCGTCACCAGGATGAAGCTGCGCGCGGTGGCAGGACCCTCCTCCGCCAGAGCGACGTCGTAATGCACGCTGATGGCCTTGAGGTCGTGGGCGAAGTGGCGGCCGGTCTCGTCGTTCTTGACCTTGCCGATGAAGCCCGCCCTCACCCCGAAGGAGGCCACGCCCGCCGCCGTGTTGGCGGCCGAACCGCCCGACACGATGATGGCCGGACCCATGTCGCCGTAGAGTTCCTCGGCCCGCGCCTCGTCGATGAGTTGCATGGCGCCCTTATGAACCTTCTTTTGGAGAAGGAAGGCTTCGTCCGTATGGGCGAGCACGTCGACGATGGCGTTGCCGAGCGTGAGCACGTCGATGGGATTTTGAGACATGAGGGACCAGGGTTTGAGGGGACGGGGCGCTTTCGCATCCGCCGCGGGGGCGGTCAAGGGTTCATGCCGGAGATCGGTCCGGCAGGCGAGGGCGCTTGGGTCGCATCCTGAGGCGTCTGTGCAGACGAAGCACCCCTGCGCTCCCGCTCCTGCGCCTGATCGAGGATCGCCAGCATCCCATCAAGGTCACGGGACGAAAGGCCCCGGATCTCGCGGGCGAGCCGGTTTGCCAGAAGGGTCGCGCGCGGGTTCGCGCTGGCCGTGTCGATCTTCACCCGCGGGTCGGAGAGATCGGCCAGGCGCGTCAGCTCGTCGGCCTCATCCCAGATGATGCGGAAATACTGCAGCACCCCCTGGATCAGGGTCCAGGTGGGCTTGCCGCGCTCCCCACGCTCCAGGGCTGAAAGATAGGCACTCGACACGCCCAGATGGGCGGCCATGTCCTTCAACATCAGGCCGCGCTCGCGGCGAAGCTGCCGCACCCGTTCGCCAAAGGGAGTCATCCGCTTACCCTGCGCCTCGCTTGCGGCGAAGCCTCACATAGAGTGCACCGGATCCGCCGTGTTGGGGAGAGGCCTCCTCGAATCCGACCACAAGAGATCGCACATCCGGCAGGCGCAGCCAGTGCGGCACCATGCGGCGCAGCACGCCGCGCTCCTCGAAGATCCCGGTTCCCGCCGCCGCGCCGCCCTTGCCGGTGATGACGAGAACCACCGCAT
>DASQTM010000157.1:0-5986 GCA_035641875.1 Microvirga sp.
ATACGAGAGGTTTGTCCATGCCGATCCAACGCACTCACCCCGGTTTTTCCGGGTGCACTCCCATGAAGTGGAAACTTCAGTGAATGATGTATTCATCTTGTACTATGATCATGAAATCCCCTACGAAGTGGACGGGATTACCTACTTCTGGGACGATATCAGGCTCCTTGGCGTGTACGAAACTGAGAGTCAGGCTGAACATGCTCTCGACCAGGCCAAAAGAAACCCTGAATTCTCATCTTCTCCTCAGGATCTGTCTATTTTCAGATGTGAGATTGGTAGGACGTTTTGGGAAGAAGGTTTTTTCACTTGGATGCCTGGAGAAGAATGTTGCAAGAGCTGAGACATTCGATGAGAACTGTATATTTGTTGCATCATGTTCATACGATGCCTAATGAATCTAAAGATGTTAAGTTGATCGGGGCTTATGCAACACGAGAGGAAGCCGAAGAAGCATTAAAGCGCGTAAGAGATGCACCCGGATTTTGCGAACTACCTGAAGGCTTCAGTATTGATGAATGTGAAATCGGAAGGGACTACGGGCCTACGGGTTTCACAGCTCCTATTTTCAAGGATCGAACCAGTTCCGTGAACATGCCCTAGCTCGGGCGAGGGCCGCTTGCGGGACCTGGGATCTGCGGTGTCTTCGGAGCAAGGCCTCCAGGAGGACTCAAAAGCCTGGCCGGGCGCTCATAATCTCCCAGGTTTCCTCAGCCGGAATGTCGAGTACGAACCGGCCCTTGTAGCGGCGGTTCACAAACAACTCATGGGCAAGAGCGGCAGCGCAGAGGAGGCTGGCGGCGATACGGCTGGGATGGACATCGGAGAATTCCGCAATCATCTCCCGTTTGTGCTCAAATAGTGCATCGCCTGAAAACTCATTGTTGGTTCTCCCGAGCACTGGGGGAGCGGCGCGTTGCGCCTATCTAAGCCTGATCGAAGGCTTCTCTCCCAAGCGCAGGACAGATCCCATGCCCCATCCCGCCATCGCCCCGAACCGCGCTGCCGTCGTCACCGGAGCCGCAAGCGGCATCGGGCTTGCGGCCGCCAGGCGCTTTGCGAGCTTGGGCATGAAGGTCTGCCTCGCCGATTTGCCGGGCGAGGCCCTTGATCGAAGCGCCGCGGAGGTTGCGGCTCTTGCCGGGCGGCCCGGGGATGTGATCGCCGTCGCTACGGATGTCAGCCGGCGCGAGAGCGTCGGGGCGCTGAAGGACAGGGTCTATGCCGCCTTCGGCGAGGTGGCGGTGCTTATGAACAATGCGGGCACGGAAGGGGGCGGCCAGCTCCTCGGCGAACCGGAACGCTGGAGGGCCATTCTCAACACCAATCTCTGGGGCGTGATCAACGGGGTGCAGGTTTTCGCCCCCGCCATGGCGCAGCAGGGCACGCCCTGCGCCATCGTCAACACGGGCTCGAAGCAGGGCATCACCACGCCTCCGGGCGACACCGCCTACAACGTGTCCAAGGCGGGCGTGAGGGTGGTGACGGAGGCGCTGGCGCACGAGTTGCGCAACCGGCCGGACAACAAGGTCACGGCCCATCTCCTCATCCCGGGCTTCGTGTTCACCGGGTTCACCCACGCCAGGGGCGTGACCGAAAAGCCCGAGGGGGCCTGGGCTCCCGAGCAGGTGATCGACTTCCTCCTGACGGCCTTGGAGCGAGGCGACTTCTATGTCCTGTGCCCGGACAACGAGACCACCCGGGAGACGGACCGCAAGCGCATCCGCTGGGCCGCCGAGGACATCACGGAGAACCGTCCGCCCCTCTCGCGCTGGCACCCGGACTACAGGGACGCCTTCGCGCAGTATATGAAGGATTAAATCAGGGGCGGTTCATGAGTTTCGATCCGGCAGCCTTCCGGCGGCAGGTGCGGCTGCTCCTCGACCGCTATGCGCAAGAATTCCATGTGCCCGAAGGCGAGCACGCGCTCCTCAGACGCCAGATCGCGGTGGGAGACGACATCCATTCCCGCCGGACCTTCCCCGGCCATGTGACCACCTCGGCCCTCATCCTCGACCGGGACGGGCGAAGGACCCTCCTGATCCATCACCGCGCCCTCGGGCGCTGGCTGCAGCCCGGCGGGCATTACGAGCCGCCGGAAGAACTGGCCGGCTCCGCCTTGAGGGAGGCCGCGGAGGAGACCGGCCTAAGCGGCCTGGCCGTCGATCCCTGGCACCAGGGCTCCGGCCTGCCGGTCGACATCGACAGCCATCGCATCCCCGCCCGTCCGGAGCGGGGCGAGCCCGAGCATTGGCATCACGACATCCGCTTCGTGGTCAGGGCCCAAGGGAGCGCCGGGCTCCGGCCGGATGCGGCGGAGGTGCATGGAGCGGAGTGGCGCGGCCTCTCGGATCTTGAAGAGATCGCGCCGCGGGCGGTGAGGAATATGCAGGGGCTCGGCCTCCTGCGCCCCTGACAAACGGCGAGGCCGCGCTTACATGAGTTCCGACGTTTCCGTGCCCCAAGGAGGCTTGCCATGAACGATCAGGAACGACAGGTCATCAGCGACATCTTCCGACGCCTGGAGCAGGTGGCGAACCAGCCGCGCGACCCGGAGGCCGAGCGCTTCATCGCCGACAAGCTGCGCCAGCAGCCCTATGCACCCTATGCCATGGCCCAGTCGGTCTACGTTCAGGAGCAGGCGCTTGCCCGGCTCCAGGCCGAGAACGAGCAGCTGCGCGGGGAGCTCGACCGCCTTCACCACCAGCCGCAGCCCGGCGGCTTCCTGTCGAGCATCTTCGGCGGCGGCTCGCGCCCGCCCGGACCCGCCTACAACGCCCCGCCCGCCCGTGGGGCCTCGCCCTGGGGCGGTTCGCAGCCGATGCAACAGCCCTACGGTGCGCCTCAGGGCGGCATGGTGGGCGGCCAGCCCGGCCCCTGGGGCGGGGGCATGATGCAGCCGCGGGGCGGCGGCTTCCTGCAGACGGCCCTGACCACGGCGGCGGGCGTCGCCGGCGGCATGATGATCGCCAACGCCCTGTCGAGCGCCTTCGGCGGACCGGAGCCCGGCGCGGCAGGCGATGCCACGGCCGCGGCCGATCTCGGCGGGTCAGAGGCGGGTGGAGCCGGTGGGGGCGGCGATGTCAGCAATGCCAGAATCACCGATTCGCTCTACGGAAACCAGCAGAACGACCAAGGCGACAACTTTGCCGATTTCAGCGGCGACGCGGGCGACGGCGGCGACTGGGCTTGATGAACGTCTTCCATGAAACGAGAACGCCCGCCGTCAGGCGGGCGTTTTTCTTTGGCAGAGATTGGTGACGTTCGGATCAGATCACGATCACCGGCGCGCCCACCCGCACCCGGCTGTAGAGGTCGATCACGTCGTTGTTGAGCATGCGAATGCAGCCGGAGGACACCGCTTGGCCGATGGTGTGCGGCTCGTTGGTGCCGTGGATGCGATAGAGCGACGAGCCGAGATAGAGCGCACGGGCTCCCAGCGGATTGTCGGGCCCGCCTTCCATGTATCGGGGAAGATCGGGACGGCGGCGCAGCATTTCGGCCGGCGGACGCCAGTCGGGCCATTCCCGCTTCATGCTGACGGTCTTGCGGCCGGCCCATTCGAAGCCCGGCCGGCCCACGCCGATGCCGTAGCGGATCGCCCGGCCGCCCTGCTGAACCAGGTAGAGGAACTTGTTCGGGGTATCGACGATGATCGTGCCGGGCCGCTCCCCGCCGCGATAGGTGACGAGCTGGCGCTGGAACTGCGGCGCGATGGCATAGTCGATGCTGTCGTCGTAGCCGGTGCCGCTCTCGTATTCCTGCGGCAGGGAGGCGAGCGCCGTGCCGGAGGAGCGCCGGGCCGGGCGCGCCTCATAGGGATAGCCGGTCATGGGATCCACCGACATGGCCTGATTGACCCGCACCGGCGGCCTGGCGAGAGGGTAGTTCGGGCTGTAGCCGTCCCGCGTCCTCGCATAGGGATAATTGTAGCCCCGGGAGGCGTAGGGGTTGTCGTCGTAATACCCGTTCATCGGGACCGGCTGGGCAAGGCCCGCCGCCGGAGCGAGAAGGGCCAGAAGCATTGCTGAGCAAGGGATCCACGCGCGCATGAAAGCATCCTGATTTATTGTTGACGGAATAACGGCAAGCGCGGCAATTGTTTCCGCCAAGGTGTAGGAAATTAGGTGGTGTGCGCCCGCGCGCCGTTTCCTGTCGACAGCGCAAAAGCAGGGGTGAAGCCTGCGGGAAACTCCTGTAAGAGCTGGGACTTCATCGGCGCTGGGTTCCATCCCGGACACCCGCTTTTCACATCGACGTGAGATCATGCAATTCGGACCCGCCCTGCGGGCTGCCGCGGGCATCGCGGTGCTGTCCATCATGGATGCGGTCATCAAGGGGATGGCCGAGTATTACCCGACCTTCCAGGTCGCCTTCCTGCGCTTTGCCTGCGGCACCCTGATCGCCACCGGCGTGGTGGCGGCCCTGCGCCCCGGATGGCCGAGCCGCGAGACCGTCACGGCCAACCTGATGCGCTCGGTCATCGGGGTGATCACGGCGGTGAGCTTCTTCTACGCCCTGGGCCAGCTGCCGCTGGCCGAGACCCTCGTGCTGTCGTTCCTCTCGCCCATGTTCATCGCCCTGTTCGGGCTCCTCATGCTCAAGGAGCGGGTCGACGCGCGGATCATGGGAGCCATCGCCATCGGCTTTGCCGGCACCCTGATCGTGGTTCTGGGGCAGACGGGAGAGGCGGCGGCGGCCCGGTCCTGGACGGGCGTGGCGGCGGCGCTGCTCTCGGCGGTCACCTATGCCCTGAGCCTCGTGCTCCTGCGCCAGCGGGCGCAGCGGGACAAGTTCCTGCACATCGTGTTCTTTCAGAACACCGGCCCGGCTTTTCTGGTCGCCCCCTTCGCGGCTCTGGTCTGGACCCCCTTGAACCTCACGCACCTCGCCTGGTTCATGCTCATGGGCGTCCTAGGGTTCATCGGCCATATCTTCATGGCGACCGCCTATGCCAAGGCGGAGGCGGCCCGCCTCGCGCCCCTGGAATACACCGCCCTCATCTGGGCGGCCCTGATCGGCTACGGGGTCTTCAGCGAGATCCCCACCTGGGCGACCCTCGGGGGAGGGATTCTCATCGTGGCGGCGGCCACGCTCACGTCCCGGCGCTAACCCCTTCGATTCTCCCGCGCCGGACGATCCGATGGCCGTAGCGTCTTGACTCAAGGCTCGATTCTGCCTATCTCGCCACCAGCGTTAGCACTCGTCGTCGAACAGTGCTAACAGCGAAAGACCAGGACGCGGCCATTGGAGGTCGCGCGATCAGTCAAAAAAGGGAAATTCCATGAAGTTCCGTCCGCTGCACGACCGTGTTGTCGTCCGCCGCATCGAGGCCGAGGAAAAGACGGCCGGCGGCATCATCATCCCGGACACCGCCAAGGAAAAGCCCCAGGAGGGCGAGATCGTCGCCGTCGGCCCCGGCGCCCGCGACGAGAGCGGCAAGATCGTCAGCCTCGACGTTCAGGCCGGCGACCGCGTGCTGTTCGGCAAGTGGTCCGGCACCGAGGTGCGGATCGACGGCCAGGATCTCCTCATCATGAAGGAGAGCGACATCATGGGCGTGGTCGGCAAGTAAGCCCTGCCAGGTCAGCTTCGTCTGGCGGGCTGGTCCTGCCGTTCTTCCTCATTTTCCATTTCAACCGGAGGCATAGCCCATGGCTGCCAAAGACGTTAAGTTTTCTTCCGACGCTCGCGACAAGATGCTGCGCGGCGTGGACATCCTCGCCGACGCGGTGAAGGTCACCCTCGGCCCCAAGGGCCGCAACGTCGTTCTTGAAAAGAGCTTCGGCGCTCCGCGCATCACCAAGGACGGCGTCACCGTCGCCAAGGAGATCGAACTCGCCGACAAGTTCGAGAACATGGGCGCCCAGATGGTGCGCGAAGTGGCCTCGAAGTCGAGCGACCTCGCCGGTGACGGCACCACGACCGCGACCGTGCTTGCCGCAGCCATCGTGCGCGAGGGCGCCAAGTCGGTCGCCGCCGGCAT
>DASQTM010000158.1:0-8048 GCA_035641875.1 Microvirga sp.
GCGAGGATCTCCGAAGGCGTCACGGCCAGCGGGTGTTGCGCCGCTGCGGGTTCGAGAATCGGCTCCCTCCTCTCGAAGGGCCGATCCCTCTGCACGAAATCCTGAGGGGCGTGGTACCTGTTGCCGAAGGCTCGCAGCACCCGCCTGAGCCCGCGCCAGAACAGCCACGCCACCAGCGCCGCCAGAAGGACGATGCCCCCTGCCGGGGCGAATTCCATGCTTGCAGAAATGATCTCGGCCCAATCGTTCAACGTATTCTCCCAACGCTTCTCGCATCGAAGGGGCGGAGATTCGTCGAGGAGTGTGACCCCTTTAAGATCGGAAAACGGCAGGCGCCCTTTACCAGAGTCCGCCCGAAACAACGGTTAATGAAACGCTCAATTGACAGCCCCCTCATTCGCCGCTACGAGCGCGCCTCCATCGCGTGAGGTCCCGGCCCGGTCCCAGATCATGCGACGGCCATGCGCGGGCGTAGCTCAGTCGGTTAGAGTGCCGGCCTGTCACGCCGGAGGTCGCGGGTTCGAGCCCCGTCGCCCGCGCCACTTCTCCCCTGGAGAACGGACGGTCCGAGAAGCTGGCAGCCTTCGTGAACCGAACAAAGGAGCCCTGCGGCTCCTTTGTGGCGTTGTGGGGAGGGCCTCGATCCTGCGACCGAAGGCTCGCCCTCACGTTCCGATCGGCCTTCAGGCGATCTTGCCGCCGCCCTGTCTGGTAACCACGAGCACGGAAGGGCGCGGGGGCACCCCGTCCTTGAAGTCGGGCCACCGGGTGGCGGGGTTCTCGAAGCTCGCAGGAGCGCCTTCTTCCGCCTCGCCGGGATGCTGCACGGCCAGAAAGAGCGTCTCGTCGTTGGGCGTGAAGCAGGGACCGCACATCTCGGCGCCCAGCGGCACGCGGAAGAAGTGCCGGGAGGTGCCGCGCAGCTCACCCTCGGTTTCGAGAGCCCAGAGGCCGTCGGCCCGACCGGTGGCCTTGGCGTTGTTGCCGTCGGTGGAAATCCACAGGCGGCCCTGGCTGTCGATGGCGCAGTTGTCCGGCATCCCGAACCAGCCATTCTTGGTGGTCTCCGACGAGAATGTCGCGCCCACCGCGGCGACGGAAGGATCGCCGCACTTCACCAGGACCTCCCAGGTAAAGGCCGTCGCCGCATGGTTGCCGCCTTCCGGCATCATCTCGACGATGTGGCCGAAGGCGTTGTTGGCCCGCGGATTGGCTGCGTCGACCTGATCTTCCTTGCGGCGGGTGTTGTTGGTCAGCATGACGTAGACGCGGTTGGTGGCCGGATTGGCCTCGATGTCCTCCGGACGGTCCATCTTGGTCGCGCCCAGGAGATCCGCCGCGCGGCGGGTTTCGATGAGCACGTCGGCCTGGCTCCTGAAGCCGTTGGCTTCGGTCAGCGCCCCCTGACCGTGGACCATGGGCAGCCACGCGCCCGTGCCGTCGGGATTGTACTTGGCGACGTAGAGAACGCCCTCGTCGAGCAGGCCGAAATTGGCGGCCCGATTCTGCGGATCGACCTTGCCGGCGGTGACGAACTTGTAGACATAGTCGAAGCGTTCGTCGTCGCCGAGATAGATCACATAGCGGCCGTCCCCATTGGTGATGCCTGCCGCGCCCTCATGCTTGGTGCGGCCCAGCGCCGTGCGCTTCTTAGGGACGAAGTTCGGGTCGAAGGGATCGATCTCCACCACCCAGCCGAAGCGGTTCGCCTCGTTGGGCTCCTTGGCGAGATCGAAGCGGTCGTGGAACTTGCCCCAGGCGTAAGCCGGCGTGCCGATCCCATAGCGCTTGTAGTTCTTGGCTTCCGCATGGTCTTCCGCGATCTTGCCCCAGAAATAGCCGTTGAAGTTCTCCTCGCAGCTCAGCCAGGTGCCCCAGGGCGTCACGCCGCCAGCGCAGTTGTTGACCATGCCGCGCACCTTGCGGCCGTCAGTATCAGCAGAAGTCTTCATCCGCGCGTGACCGGCGGCGGGACCCGTGATGTCCATGGGGGTCTCGGCCGTGATGCGGCGGGTATATTTCGAGTCCTTCACCACCTGCCATTGGCCGTTCTGGCGGCGGATCTCGACGATGGCGCCGCCATGGGCGGCCATTTCGATATCCACCAGATCTTTGGTCATCTTCGAGAAGTTGACGTCCTTGGCGTCCTGGACGCCGAGGCCGGGGAACATCAGCTCCTCGTTGGTGTATTCGTGGTTCACCACCAGCAGGCCGTGGTCGCTTGAACCCTCGGTCGGGATGTAGCCCACGAAATCCGTGTTGTATCCGAACTGGCGCGCCTGCTTCTCGGCGCTCTGGTTCATGGGATCGAAAGCGGGAGCATCCGGGAAGAGGGGATCGCCCCAGCGCAGCAGCACCTGCGCATCATAGCCCTCGGCTACGTGGTGAGTATGGTCCACGCCGGCCTCGATCTCCTTGAAATCGAAGGAGGCGAGCGGGGTCTTCTTGGCCGGCTGCTCGTTGGCCGCGAGAGCCCGATTGCCGATGGTTGCCGAGATAGCCGCGACTGCGAGCGAACCGCGCAGCAGATCGCGCCGGTTGAAGCGCGTGGCGATCACTTCACCCATGGTCAGGTTCCGGGTGGGGTTGATCCCCGCGTCGCCCGAGTCTTCGAGATCGCTCGCGCGCAGGCGGGCCTTGTGCTCGTCCATATCCGATCCTCCATCTGTCGGTCCCACAAGCGCCTTAGAACTGTTCCATGTAAGCTTGGTGACAGTGGAGGTCCGCCCGCGCTGCCCCTTCGAAAGGGGGCGATGCCGCAGGACAGCCCGAGGCGGATCATGTATGGATAGGGTCATGAACAACGATAATTCCGCTATTCGCGAGCAGCTGTCCGATCAGTGGCAGAAAGTCGCCATCGATCTGATCCGAGGGGGAATACCGGCTGAGACGGTGTTCGAATCCATGTTGACCGTGGGGCTTGCCGGACACGTGGAGGTCCATGGCAAGGATTTCACGGCGACCAAGCTCGTGGCCATCGCCGAGCAATTGTCCGAGCAGGTCAGGCGCGAGAAAGAGGCGCTCCAAGAGGCCTCCAGCGCCACGAAAAACTGACCGGCCGGAAAGAGAATCAAAAATTCGAAATGCGGTACTTCAGGGTGCAACGCCTTGAGAGACCTGTGCGTTAATGAGTAACGGAACCGTTCAAGGCGGCTCAGGCCGCTTTGCCTCTCAACAGCTCTCACCATGGATGCCCCATGCAGCAGGCGCTTGATAGGAACACCTTGGATCGCCTGATCGCTCTCGGGCGCAGGCAGGGACAGCTCACCACGGAGGATCTCCGGGCAAGCCTGCCGATCGAATCCATGAGCGCCGAGGAGATTGCTCTCATCGTCGTGCATCTGGAGGAGAGCGGCATCGCGGTGGAGCTTGAAGAGAGGCTTCTGTCGCCGGGCCCAAGATCCGCGCCGCCTGCAACGATGGGTGCGGAGATCATTCCCTTCCCACGCCCGGTCGCCAAGCCGCGTCCCAAGCCGAAAGTCGATGCCCTTCAGGTGGGCGTGCCGCCGCTTCAGATTCCCGCCAAGCCAGACGCAGGCCCGAGCCACGCCATTCACTGGATCGTGGCGGCGGCCGGCCTGTTGGCGCTCGCGGTGGTGGGGCTCGTCATCTTCGCCTCGGTCAGCTGACGCTTGCCATCGAGGTTTGGCTTCCCGCCGCCATCCTGAAGGCCAGCGATAGCCTGCCTCAGCACCGGCAGGGGCTTGACGGCAGGGCCCGTAAACCCTGCGGCGCTCAGGTCATTCCTGCCCTGAGCCGAGAAGCCTAGGTCGAGGAAGGCGGTCCTCGGGTCGAAGAGGGCCCGCACCGCCGCCTTCTCATCATATCCCAGAATGGACGGAGGCCTGTCGGCGATATCCTCGGCCGGAAGGGTCGCTGTCGTCAGCTCCTGCGGCGGCGCCTCGGGCACAACCAGGTCGTTATCCGCCGACGCCAGAACCACTACCTGCGGCCGTCGCGGCGGCAGAGGCGCCGCGACGGGCCTCGCGGTCTCCGACGAAGCGGAGGCGAGGGTGATTGCAGGCTCCGTTGCCGCGGTGCCCGGCTCGCTGGCCGGAGGGGGAGGCGGATCCTTGCGCCCGAACAGGCTCGCCATCAGGCCGCCAATGGAGGGACCGCCACCGACGGACGCCTGCGTGGCGAGGCTGGCGTTCCGGGACAGGACTTCGGCCTTGGCCACCTCGTAGCCCTGGAGCGGCTTTCCGTTGGAGGGCAGATGAAGGGTCTTGCCGTCCGGGAACAGGCGCGCAAGCTGCTCCTGCGACATGCGCGGCCAGGCGCGCACGCTGCCGGTATCCACGTGAACGAAGGCCGAGGAGCTGTAATAGCCGACGCCGCCATATTGCAGCCGCATGGCGATCTCGCGAAGGCGCTCGGTGCTCACGTCGGGCAGCCGGATGTCCATCGCCTTGCCCAGCATGTGCTGGCTGTGTTCGGAAACCGCCTTCGACCGGCGGCGCAGGGCGCTGTTGGTCTCGGGCGACCGGTAGGCCGAGATGATGTTGATGGGCTGCCTGGATCCCGATTCGCGATGCACCTCCCAGAGGATGTCGAACAGGCGCGGGTCCATCTTGGCCGGCTCGTTCACGCGCCAGTCGCGTAGGAACCAGTTGAGCTGCGTCAGCGCTTCGCTGTCATACTGCCCATTGTGCCGGAACGTGATGGTCGTGCTTTCCCGGGTATGGGTGTGGAAGAACGACAGGCTGCGTGTGTCGCCGTTGGCGGCGGCGTCCTGCGTTCCGGCGGCCCCGCCCATGAGAACAGCGGCTGCGGCCGCCACGCCTAAGGCCGCCTTGAGGATGCTCCTCCGGCCAGCCGACGAGCGATCGCCGGACGCAGGCCCTGCCTTTCGTCCCCCAGAGATCCGTTCGGATCGGGCGTTGATCCCCCGCATAGTTCCTTATATCCCGCGTCCCAGGCAGACGTGTGAAGGCGAACCATGGCGAAAGTTGGTATATAATGTGTTACCTGTCCAGCCTGGACGCGGCGCTCAGGTCCGGGAGGCCGTCCTGTTACGCTTCTGCCGGGACGAGCCTAGAACCACCACTTTCGTGCCGACCGGAATGCGGCTGTAGAGATCCATCACGTCCTGATTGATCATGCGAATGCAGCCGGACGACACGCTCGTGCCGATGGTCCACGGCTCGAAGGTGCCATGGATGCGGTAGAGCGTGTCTTTGTTGCCCTGCCAGAGGTAAAGCGCGCGGGCTCCCAGGGGGTTGCCCGGGCCGCCGGCCATGCCGGGTCCGCCCGGCAACTCGCCCATCTGCTCCATGAGTTCGGGCTGCCGGTCGAACATCTCCTTAGGCGGATACCAGTCCGGCCACTCCTGCTTGTCCTTGACGGTCGCGCTTCCGGACCAGCTGAAGCCCGAGCGCCCGACGCCGACGCCGTAGCGCAACGCCGTGCCGTCGCCCTGGACAAGGTAGAGATAGCGCGCCCCTGGATCGACGATGATCGTGCCCGGCGCCTCGGCTGTGTCGTAGGGGACCACCCTTCGCAGATAGGCCGGATTGATCCTGGACAGGTCGACCCCCGGAACCGGATACAAGTCGTCAACCGGGGCGTAGAGGCTCTGATAGGCGGTCTGAGGTCCGGCGAACTGGGCAAGGCTTCGGCTGCCTGGAAAAGCTGAGGCGACAGCGGTCGCTGAGATTCCAAGCAGAAGAGCACGGCGATTCAAGTTCATCTCGCTTCCTCCGAAACATGTCCAGCTAGACAATAAGAAGACGCGGAACAGGGTTCCTTGGTTTCATCCTTGTCGATGAATTTGAACAACTTTTCGCGTTTTGGAACTTGTCGGACGCGCGGAGCAGATCCGCCGGGCGAATTGCACTGACCCGTCCCCGGTCCTACTATTGGCGGTTGGAGCATCGTCCTCGGCCGGTTCAAGCCGTCCGATCATGGTGCGAGGAGGCCTTCATGAGCCGTCGCCGTGACAATGAAGACGCAAGGACCAGGGAGCGGATCCCGTCCGAGGAAGACGGCAGCCGCGAGGCGCAGCTTGACGAAGCCCTTGAGGGTACCTTTCCGGCGAGCGATCCTGTCTCGGTCGAGCATTCCGATCATGCGGGTGTGCCCCCAAACCATAGCCCCACCGCGGAAAAAGGGACGCCACCGGATCGCAAGCCTGATTAGGCTCCTGCCCCCATCCGATCAACGTCATGGCATTCGCACGTTCCACCATTCACCACCTACATCGTCGCAACAGCTTGATTGATTCCCTCCCGTGACGGGCAGCATCCCTTGGTCCTGGGCGGCAGGGAGTCTGCTGCTCGCCTTGATGCTGGTTCTGGTCCTCGTCCGGTCCCGCAAGCCGCGCTACCGGCGTCAGCCGGTCATGACGGCCAACGAGCGGGAATTCTACGGGCGCTTGGTTGCCGCCTGTCCCGATTGCCAGATCTGGCCTCAGGTGCCGATTCTGGCGCTCGTGCGCCCGGATGCGAAGACGGGCACACGCGCCTTCTGGCTCGCCTTCCGGGCGATTTCGAACACACGCGTGGATTGGGTCATCGCCCGGGACATGGAGGTGCTGGTGATCGTCGAACTCGACGACCGCTCCCACGATCCCCGAAAGGACGCGCGGCGCGACCAGATCCTGAGGTCATGCGGCTACCGGGTGATCCGGTTCGCCTCCCATCGCAGGCCGACCCCGCAGCAGATTCGGGAAGCCGTTTTCTCCTGACGCGCTCAGGCGCTCATGGCGCGAGCGTCCCCCGAATTGAAACTCTCGAACACCTCCTGCCGCAGCGCCTCGGGCTTGGACAGATAACGCGCCGAATGGTGGAACGGCGTGACGTGCCGGGCTCCGGCCTCACGGGCGAGGGCGCCGGCCTCCCAGGCCGTCAGGTGGTGGGACGCGAGCGCCAGGGAACGGTCGCCCTCCAGGAACACGGCTTCGATGAAGAACTGGTCGGCTCCCCGCGCGAGTTGAAGGATCTTGGCGCGGTTCTGCGCATGGGGCGCAGCGTCGGTCACATAGGCAACCACCTGGCCCGGGGCGATATGCAGGGCCCTGTCCTTCAGCTCTCCCAGCCTGACCGCCGCGCCGCCCGGAACCTCGATGACGTGGTCGTTCGACAGCCCCATGCGAACCGCGCGCTTGGCGTCGTTGAGCCAAGGGCCTGGCGGAAGCCCCATTTCGTTCAGCACCCCGCGCCAGACGTTCACCTGCAGCACCTCCTTCAGGGCGAAAGCCAAGGACGGAATGCCATGGTCGAGGGCCACGGCCTCGATCCGGAAGTCCGCTTCCGCCCATGCGACGCCCTCCGGAAAGCTTGGCGGCTCGACGGCGCGCCGGGCGAAGGCCTCGCGGGCGCGAAACTCGGCGCCTCCGATCAGGCGCCTGCCGTCGTAATCCATGGCGCACAGGCGGAAATCGACCGAGTTCCCGTCAAGAAGATTCCAGGTGAAGCTGCGGATGCGGTGCTCGACCTGGTCCGTGAAACCCGGAGGACCCACGAGGGTCAGCGGGGACGGGCGGTGCAGGCAGAGGCGAAACAGGCGGTCGAAGCCGGCGACGTGATCCACATGGGTATGCGATACGAACGCATGGCTCACCCGCAGCATCTCGCGGGAGGAGAGGGGGCTCAGGTCTCCCAGGTCAAACAGGATCGCCCGCCGGCCAAACCGGAAGTCGAGATAGACGCCTGGATCATTGAAGGGGCCGTTTACGAGGCGGGGTTGAACAAGCCAACTCATCGAAGGCCAACGACCTTGGCTTCCCTGTGTTCCCGGGCCGATCCCGGCGGCAGCGCCTGCCTTCAGACCTCCTGGCCGCCCTTGAAGCGGGCAAAGGCGCGTTGGCCGGAAGGTCCGAAGAGAACCACCTCGTAGGCATCCGGCTCCATGCCCTCCACCTCCATGCCGGGCGAGCCCACGGGCATGCCGGCCACGGCAAGGCCCTTGGCCTGGGGCTTCTCGGCGAGGAGACGCTTGATCGTGCTCGCGGGCACATGACCCTCGATCACGTAGCCGCCGATCTCGGCCGTATGGCAGGAGGCGAGATCCTTAGGAATGCCGAGGCGGGCCTTCAGCCGGTTGAGCTC
>DASQTM010000159.1:0-5696 GCA_035641875.1 Microvirga sp.
CGGGCGGCGGAAGAGATCGCGCGCTTCGGTGGAGATGCGCCGCAGGCCTTGCGCGCCGCGCGCCGCCTTGTCGAGGGCGGCCATGGAGCCGTTGTCGTACTCGACCGCGTGAACCTCCGATTTCTCCGCGAGCCTTAAGGAGAAGGGGCCGCTTCCGGCAAACAGATCCGCCACGCGCTTGGCGCCCTCGCAGGCCTGCGTCACGAGAGCCGCCAGGGTCTCCTCGCCGAGGCGCGTCGCCTGCAGGAAGGATCCGGCGGGCGGCACCACGGAGGCGCGGCCCATGAGGATCGCCGGAGGGCGGCGCTCCACCACCACGTCCCCATGGATCGACAGGCGCGACAGGTCGAGGCTTGCCGCGAGATCGATGAGGCTGAGGCGCTCCCGGTCCTTCAGGGAACCATGCCCGCGCACGTCCACATCGAGGCCCGTCTGCGTCGTGGTGATCTGGATGTCGAGGGGTTTTCTCGCCGCCTTCAGGTGCTCGCCGACGGCGCGCGCCACTACGGGGGCGCGATCCCTCAGGGCGGGCTCCGCAATGGGGCAGAACGCGATCTCGACGATCTGGTGGCTGCGCGCCGCCATGTAGCCCGCGCGGGGCGCGCGGTCCGGGAAGCGCACATGCAGGGTCAGGCGCCGCCGCCCCTCGCCATGGGCGTCGATGAGCGGCTCGACCGGGGCCTCGATCCGCGCCTGCTTCAAGGTGTGGACCAGGGTTTGCTGCTTCCAGGATTGATAGAAGCCGTGCTTCATGTGCTGCGTGGCGCAGCCGCCGCATCTGTCGAAATAGGGGCAGAACGGCGTCTCGCGCTCGGGCGAGGCGGCCTCGACGCTGATGAGGTTTGCGTGCGATCCGTCCCGCTCGATGGCGACCGTCTCGCCCGGCAGCACTTTGGGCACGAAGACGGGTCCCGATGCGCCCTCGGCGATGCCGTCGGCCCTTGCGCCGAGGCGGATGATCGTCACCTGTTCAGTCACGGCGCGCTCCCAACAGAAACTCACGATTGCCGTCCCCGCCTTCGATCGGCGAGGGAACGAGGCCCAGCGGCGTGAAGCCGAGGGATGCGACGAAGGCGGTCATGCTCTCGCACACGTCGCGGTGCACGGCCTCGTCGCGCACGATGCCCTTCTTCACGCGCTCGCGGCCCGCCTCGAACTGCGGCTTGACGAGAACGGCCAGGGTCGCGCGGGGTTTCAGCCTTGCGATGGCGGCGGGCAGGACGAGCTTGAGGGAGATGAAGCTCACATCGCCCACCAGAAGATCCGCCGGCTGCGGGACGAGGGTTGCGTTCAGGAGGCGCGCATCCGTGCCTTCCAGGTTGGTCACGCGGGCATCTCCCGCCACCTTGGGGTGAAGCTGGCCGTGGCCCACATCCACCGCATAGACATGGGCCGCGCCGCGCCCGAGCAGCACCTCCGTGAAGCCTCCGGTGGACGCGCCGATGTCGAGGCATATGCAGCCCGCCGGGTCGATGCGGAACGCGTCCAGCGCCGCCGCCAGCTTCACCCCGCCGCGGGAGACGTAAGGGTGGGGCTGCCCGGCGCTGATGAGGGCTTCATCAGGCACCGACTCGGAGGCCTTGCGCAGGGTGGCGCCGTTCACGGTGACGAGGCCCGCCGCGATGGCTTCCTGCGCCCGGGCGCGGCTTGAAAAGAAGCCGCGCTCGACGAGAGCCACATCGGCGCGTTTGCGGGTCATGCCATCCTCAAACTTATGTGAAGCCCCGTTCCGCCATGAAGCCGGAACAAACAACCGCCCCCGTCATCTCCGTTCGGAGCCTGAACGCAAACAAGCCGGAGCGAATCGATGATCAACCGCCGACATCTCCTGACGGGAGCAGCCCTGCTCGCCACCAGCGCTGCCATCCCGCGCGCTTGGGCGCAAGCCCCCTCCGGCCCCTTCAAGCTCGATCCCCTGCCTTACGCGCCGTCGAAGAACGAGCCGCATATCGACGCCCAGACCATGGAGCTTCACCATGGCAAGCACCATGCGGCCTATGTGAACAACCTCAACACGGCCCTGAGCCAGAACGCCGAGGCGGCCAAGATGCCCCTCAATGAGATGCTGGCGAAGCTCGGCCAGGTGCCGGAGTCGATCCGCACCACGATCCGCAACAGCGGCGGAGGCCACGCCAACCACACCATGTTCTGGCAGATCATGGGAGGATCGGGGGGTGAGCCTTCCGGCGAGCTCAAGAGCGCCATCGACCGGGATCTCGGCGGGTTCCAGAAGTTCCAGGCCGATTTCAATACCGCGGGCGAGCGCCAGTTCGGCTCGGGCTGGGTGTTCGTCACCGTGGAGCGGGACGGCAAGCTCGCCCTCACGTCCAAGCCCAACCAGGACACGCCCCTCATGGACGGCAAGCTCGTGCTCATGGGCAACGACGTGTGGGAGCACGCCTATTACCTCAAGTACCAGAACCGCCGCGCCGATTACCTGAAGGCGTGGTGGAACGTGCTCGACTGGGGCCGGATCGGCGAGCGCTATGCCGCCGCGAAGGCGGGGACGCTGACGATCTGACCGAGCCGGCTCAGGCGCGCGCCGCCTTGTGGGTCATTTCCTGGCCCAGGGCCTCGAACACCTTGGCCACGATCCCGGCCGCATCGAGCCCGGCCCGGGCATACATGCGCTCCGGCTTGTCATGCTCCTGGTAGAGGTCCGGCAGGACCATGGAGCGCACCTTCACGGCGCCCCGGTCGAGTGCCCCCCGGTCGGAGAGAAGCTGCAGCACGTAAGCCCCGAAGCCGCCGATGGAGCCCTCCTCGACGGTGACGAGCACCTCGTGGTCGCGGGCGAGCCGCAGGATCAGCTCCTCGTCGAGGGGCTTGGCGAAGCGGGCGTCTGCGACCGTGGTGGAAAGGCCCCGCGCCTCCAGGTCCTCGGCGGCCTTCAGGGCCTCGGCGAGGCGCGTGCCCAGAGACAGGATGGCGATGCGCTCGCCCTCGCGCAGGATCCGGCCCCGGCCGATGGGGAGCGGCACGCCCTGTTCAGGCATGTCGACCCCCACGCCCTCGCCGCGGGGGTAGCGGAACGCGATGGGGCCGCTGTCATGGGCAGCCGCCGTCGCCACCATATGCACGAGCTCCGCCTCGTCGGCGGCTGCCATCACCACCATGTTGGGCAGGCAGCCGAGATAGGCCACGTCGAAGGAGCCCGCATGGGTCGCCCCGTCCGCCCCCACGAGGCCCGCCCGGTCGAGGGCGAAGCGCACGGGCAGGTTCTGGATCGCCACATCGTGCACCACCTGGTCGTAGGCCCGCTGCAGGAAGGTGGAATAGATGGCGCAGAACGGCTTGTAGCCCTCCGTCGCCAGGCCGGCTGCGAAGGTCACCGCGTGCTGCTCGGCGATGCCCACGTCGAAGGTGCGGGCGGGGAATTCCTTGCCGAAGAGATCGATCCCCGTCCCGGACGGCATGGCGGCGGTCACGGCCACGATCCTGCTGTCCTTCGCGGCTTCCTTCGCCAGGCTCTCGCCGAACACCTTGGTGTAGGCGGGCGCATTGGCCTTGGGCTTGGCCTGGGCCCCGGTCACCACGTCGAAGGTGACCACCCCGTGATACTTGTCGGTGGCGGCTTCCGCGGGCGCGTAGCCCTTGCCCTTCTGCGTCACCACATGGACGAGGATCGGGCCGGTGCCGGAATCCCTCACGTTCTTGAGGATCGGCAGCAGGTGATCGAGGTTGTGCCCGTCGATGGGGCCCACATAGTAGAAGCCCAGCTCCTCGAACATCGTGCCGCCGGTCCAGAAGCCGCGGGCGAATTCCTCGGCCCGCTGGGCCTTCTGGTAGAAGAACTTCGGCAGCTTCTTGGCCAGCTGCTTGGCGGTCTCGCGCAGACCGAGATAGGCGCCGCCGGAGACGAGGCGGGCGAGGTAGGACGACATGGCGCCGGTGGGCGGGGCGATCGACATGTCGTTGTCGTTGAGGATGACGATGAGGCGCGAATGCATCGCGCCGGCGTTGTTCATGGCCTCATAGGCCATGCCGGCCGACATGGCCCCGTCGCCGATCACCGCGATCACATTGTTGTCTCGGCCGTCCAGGTCCCGCGCCACGGCCATGCCGAGGCCCGCCGAGATCGAGGTGGAGGAATGCGCCGCCCCAAAGGGGTCGTATTCGCTCTCGGAGCGCCTGGTGAAGCCCGACAGGCCTCCCGGCTGGCGCAGGGTCCGGATGCGGTCGCGGCGGCCGGTGAGGATCTTGTGAGGATAGGCCTGATGGCCCACGTCCCAGATCAGCCGGTCGCGGGGAGTGTCGAACACGTAATGGATCGCGACGGTCAGCTCGACGACGCCGAGGCCCGCCCCGAGATGCCCGCCGGTGACGGAAACCGCCCCGATGGTCTCCTGGCGCAGCTCGTCGGCAACCTGCCTGAGCTGGTTTTCGGGGAGCTGACGAAGGTCGTCCGGGGTCTTGATGGTGTCGAGGAGGGGTGTGGACAACGGTGCTCCCGCCTGGCGTTCGCAAGGGATCGGATTTTATGCAGATAGGATCGAGAGGGGCCCAGGTCAAACGGCAAGGCCTCGGGCTCCCTGGTGACGGCAGGCTATTCGCTCACATCGAGGGGGGCGGCGCCGGCGGCCTGGCCGTCCGGGCCGAGGGTGATTTTTTCGATTCGCGCCTCGGCTTTCTTCAGGAGCTGCTCGCAATGCTCCCGCAAGGCCACCCCGCGCTCGTGCATGGCGATGGACTCCTCCAGGGGCACGTCGCCGCGCTCGAGACGCCGCACGATCTCGTCGAGCTCGGCCATGGCCTTCTCGAAGGGGAGGGTCTTGATGGAAGGGGTGTTCGTCATGCCAGGGTCCGCCAGGTTTCGTTCATCCGCCATCTCACGACGAGATTGCGGCATTGCTCGGTCGTTGCGCGAGCAGTCTCTGATAAACGAGACCGATGCCGATGAGAACAAGCCCGAGGCCGATAAACGACAGGGCCCGCATCACGCCTTCCAGATTGGCTAGATCGACGATGAACACTTTCAGAACGGCCGCCACGAGATAGACCGCCGAGGCCAGCCGGGCAAAGCGATTGTCGCGCAGGAGCCCGAAGCCGAGGAGCGCGATGCCGATGGCCAGCAGCGCCACCGAATAGCTCCATTGCTCGCCCTGGGTGAAGCCGCGCCAGATGCCGAGGCGGGGACCCATGAAAATGCGCCTGATCTCAAGGGCCACATAGGCCCATTGCAGGACGAGGCTGAGGATCGCAGAGGCCAGGGCGTAGAACCGGGGCCTTGAGTCCCGTTCGACCAGGGCCAGGGCGGCGGCCAGGAGGCCCGGGAGCAGATAGGCCAGGATCAGGCTGTTGAAGACCACGCCGCCGGAAATCGGGTCGTTGGTGAGAAGCGGGTTCTCGACAAGCAGGAGCCCGCCCGCCGCGAGGGCGAAGGACGCGATCTTGAAGATCAGGGAGCCCCAGCGATAGACCGGATCGGCCCTGCGAAAGTCCAGGCGGGTCAGCAGGATCGCGAAGGCGAGGCTTTCTGTCGCAAGCAGGCCTGCCTCCACGAGGGCGAAATCGGCCCTGAGCGGATCGCCGCCGTGAACCGCATGGCGAATCTCGAAGAAGATCAGGAAGGCGGCGAAGACGATGCTCAGGCTCTCGGTCAGCTGCCAGACCCGGTCGCGGCCCGTGCGCGCCAGCAGGCGACTCGCCAGGAGGAACGACAGGGCCGGAACGCCATAGCCCCAGAGCAGCCAATT
>DASQTM010000160.1:0-4581 GCA_035641875.1 Microvirga sp.
GCCGCCGACATCGTGACCCCGAACCAGTTCGAGCTCGATTATCTCTCCGGCCTCACGACGCAGACCCTGACCGACGTGAAGCGGGCCGTGGCAGTCGTGCAGGCCATGGGCCCCAAGGCCGTGCTCGTCACCTCCGTCGAGACGCAGGAAACGCCCTCCGACTCCATCGACCTGATCGCCGGCGAGGGCGGGCGCTTCTGGCGGGTGCGAACGCCAAGGCTGTCGCTCAGCGTCAACGGGGCGGGGGACGCCATCGCGGCGCTGTTCTTCGTGCACTACGCCCGCGCCGGCTCGGCTCAAGGAGCCCTTGCCGAAGCATCGGCCTCCATCTACGGCTTGCTCAAGCGCACGGAGGAGGCGGGCTCCCGCGAGATCCTCACCATCGCGGCGCAGGACGAGTTCGTGTCCCCGACCCATCGCTTCAGCGCCGAAGAGGTTTGAATCCCATGCCCCGCCTGAATCCCATACCCCGCCGTTTCGTCACCCTCGACGTGTTCACGTCCGAGCCCTTCACCGGAAATCCCCTGGCGGTCGTGCTGGATGCCGAGGGGCTCGACACGGACGGGATGCAGACCATCGCCAAGGAGTTCAACCTCTCGGAAACCGTCTTCGTCTCGCCCCGTCCGATCCGCACCAGCGCGCCGACATCCGCATCTTCACGCCCAAGCGCGAGCTGCCCTTCGCAGGCCACCCGACCGTCGGCACGGCGGTGCTGCTGGCGCTGCTGGATCAGGACGGCGAGCCCGGCGCCGTGGCCTTCGGCCTGCGGGAGCAGGTCGGCGTGGTGCCGTGCGCCGTCGAGGTGCAGGACGGGACGAAGGGTGCGGCGCGCTTTCGCCTGCCGCGCCTGCCTTTCGTCTGGGGCGAGGGCAAGGGCAGCGCCCCCTGCGCGGCGGCGCTGGGCCTCGACCCCACCGAGATCGGCTTCGACCGTCATGTGCCGAGCCGCCATTCGGCCGGCGTCGCCTATGATCTCGTCCCCGTCCGGTCCCTGGAGGCTCTGGCGAGATCGAAGCCGCAGGGAGACGCCTTCGACAGGGCCTTCGGCGACAGCGATCATCCCGCCCCTTACGTCTATGCCCGCGTGCCGGGAGCCGAGGGATTGCGTTTCCGGGCCCGCATGTTCGGCCTCGGCATGGGCATCGTGGAGGACCCGGCCACGGGCTCCGCGGCCGCCGCCCTTGCGGGCGCGCTCATGCAATGCGAACCCCTCGGCGACGGCGAGCACGACATCCTCATCGAGCAGGGGGTCGAGATGGGCCGCCCGAGCGAGATCGCCCTGCAGATGGTGATCAAGGATGGAGCCCTCGTGTCCGCCGAGATCGGCGGCTCGGCCGTCCTGGTGAGCCGGGGCGAGCTTCTCCCGTGAGCGACGGGTCCGAAATCCGGCGCGTCGCCCGCGTCGAGGCGCAGTGCCGCCCCATGGAATGGCGATGGGCCGAGGAGAACCGGGGCCTGATCGAGGCCAATTGGAAGCGCCGCACGGCGGACAAGCCGAAGATGTTCAACGGAAGGGTGCTGCTGCTCCAGAGCGTGAGGTTCGAGCCCGACCTGTGCCGCAACGTCTATTTCGAGACGAGCTACGCGGATTTCGTCACCTGGATCGACCGGGGCTACCCGGACCGGGACATCGCCAACGGCTTCGCCATGGGGGCGCTGCGCGGCAGCGACGGCGCCTATCTCTGCGGCGTGATGGCGGCGCATACGGTGAATGCGGGACGGATCTATTTCGCCGCCGGCACCCCCGACCTGTCGGACCTCAGGCCCGACGGCACGGTGGATCTCGCCACCAGCCTGACCCGCGAGCTGCACGAGGAGACGGGCCTGCTGGAGGGCGAGTACCGGGTGGAGGACGGGTGGATCATCGTCCAGCGCTGGCCCACCGTGGCCCTGCTGCGCGAGGTGACCCTGCCGGTCACGGCGGAGGAGGGCGCGCAGGCGATCCGCGCCAATATCGCGGCGCAGCGCGAGCCCGAATTGCAGGACGTTCGCATCATCCGCGGGCCGGAGGACATCGACCCCGAGAGGATGCCCCTGTTCCTGCAATCCTTCTTCCGCTGGACCTTCGACCAGAGATAGCCTTGTGCTCAGAGATAGCCGTGGCGCGCCTTGGTGGCGTTGACCATGCGCAGGGCCTCCGCATCGCGCCCGGCCGCGCAGGCGGCCTCGGCCCCAGCGATCTCCCGGTCCACCCGGTTGTAGACCGACTGGTTGACATGGCCTGTGGCGAGGTCGTTGCTCATCACGGCGCGATACTGCGCGATCTCCCCGCCGCAGCCGGACCCTGACGGCAGGTTGAACCCGGAGGGCGTCACGTTCGCGCCGCCCGGCGCGGTGGCGGCGGTCTGGTTGCAGGCGGCCAGCGGCAGGGCCACGAAGGCGGCAAGCCAGAGGGGACGGATTGCGGTGATCATGGACGGCGCTCCTGGGATGGTGGGCCTTGAAAGGCCAAGCTTGCGGCAATCTAGAGCATCGGGTGCAAATTTGGACAGGGGGGTTGTGATAGCAAAGCCTGACGCTCGCGCCTCACACCCTCCCCGTCATCCTGAGAGGCTGGCCCTCCGGGAGCCGGGCACCCCCGCAGCCTCATCCTGAGGAGCGGAGCGTCTCGAAGGACGAGGCGTCTCCAGAGCGCACTGGAGCCTCCTTCGAGACGCCTGCTGCGCAGGCTCCTCAGGATGAGGCAAGAGTGATGAACAGGACTGCGAGGAGCGCACGCAGTGGGCATCTGACTGTCCAGAGAGCACCGGTAATGGCCGTGTGCGGAGTGCACGAAGTCCGAACGAAGCTGGGCATTCTTAACGTATCGATATAACTCGGGCGGAATTCGTTGTGGTTGGGTGTCATCGGACCTAATGAGCGGCTGCTGGTTTTACATTCTTCGCTGCGCCGATGGCAGCTACTATACCGGCACAAGCCGAGCGGACGATTTGGAGACCCGCATCAGCCAGCATAATCAAGGGTTCTTCGAAGGCTACACGGCCAAGCGCCGGCCTGTGACGCTCGTTTATTCAGCTCATTTTGAGCACATCACGGACGCCATCGCCTATGAGCGCCAGGTCAAGGGCTGGTCGAGAGCCAAGAAGGAGGCGCTGATCTGCGGGGACTTCGAAAGACTCCAACAGCTGTCGGCGAGATCCAAACACCCAGGAGGAGCCGCTTAGTGGCGTCTCCGGCGCTTCCAAGCGCTTCGGCCGTAAGGGCGAGGCTGCGGGACGAGGCTCGCCACGGGGGCGATCCTGGCCGTTTCCGCTCCCAACCCCCCACCTGCTTCGCGGGCTTGCCTTCAAAACGATGCGCCGTTACAAACAAGGCTTGTTGTTCGCGGGCGGACCCGCGCGACCTGAGAGGAACGGGCAGCGATGGCCATCGCATTCCCCAGCGCATGGAAGAACGGCTCCGCTCCGGCGGCCGGTTCCGCGCGCCTCCTCGGCCTCCTTCTCCTTAGTCGCCCCTGAGGGTCGGCTGGGCGTCGCCGCCTGGGCTCTCAGGGGTTCTGGATCACAGAAACAACCTTGAGCGCATGGCTCGCTCGCTCCGAGAAGGACTTTTATCGATGACCGCCTCTTCCTCCGGGTCCGCCAAGGACCGCGTTCTGATCTTCGACACCACCCTGCGCGACGGCGAGCAATGCCCCGGCGCGACCATGACCCTGGAAGAGAAGCTTGCCGTTGCGGACCTGCTCGACACCATGGGCGTCGACATCATCGAGGCGGGCTTTCCCATTGCGTCGAACGGGGATTTCGAGGCCGTCGCCCTCATCGCGGAGCGCGTGAAGCACGCGGTCGTCGCGGGTCTCGCCCGCGCCATCCCGATCGACATCGCCCGCGCCGGCGAGGCCGTGCGCGGGGCGGCGAGGCCACGCATCCACACCTTCGTGTCCACGTCTCCGATCCACCTGCAGCACCAGATGCGCAAGTCCGAAGAAGAGGTGCTGGAGATCATCACCGCCACGGTGGGCCAGGCGCGCAACCTCATCGAGGATATCGAGTGGTCCGCCATGGACGCCACCCGCACCCCGATCGACTACCTGTGCCGCTGCGTCGAGGCCGCCATCAAGACGGGCGCCACCACCATCAACCTGCCTGACACGGTGGGCTACGCCACGCCGGAGGAATACCGGGACATGTTCCGGGCCGTGCGCGAACGCGTCCCCAATGCCGACAAGGCCGTCTTCTCCGCTCATTGCCACAACGACCTGGGATTGGCGGTGGCCAATTCCCTGGCGGCCCTGGAGGGCGGCGCGCGGCAGATCGAATGCACCCTCAACGGCATCGGCGAGCGGGCCGGCAACGCGGCCCTGGAAGAGATCGTCATGGCGATCCGCACCCGCGGGGACGTGCTGCCCTACGAGACCGGGGTCGAGGCCACCATGCTCATGCGCGCCTCGAAGCTCGCCTCCGCCGCCACCTCGTTCCCGGTGCAGTACAACAAGGCCATCGTGGGCCGGAACGCCTTTGCGCACGAGAGCGGCATCCACCAGGACGGCATGCTGAAAAACGCCCAGACCTACGAGATCATGACGCCGGAGAGCGTGGGCGTGTCCAAGACGTCCCTCGTCATGGGCAAGCATTCCGGCCG
>DASQTM010000161.1:0-5594 GCA_035641875.1 Microvirga sp.
GTCCAGAAGGCTGCCGCCAATGACCGCGAGCTTTGCCGCCCCCTCGCCGATGCCCCGCCTCGTCATGATGGCGGACGCTGCATCCAACTCCACCAACCCTATCAGGCCGGAGGCCAGCCAGAACAGGCTCAAGGCCGCAATGACGACCGGCTTCATGAGCCACAGCCTGCCGAACCACCGCTCCTGCACGGTCGAAGGGGTGCGCCTCAGGGTCTCCTGCAAGCCTGAAGGGATCCGTCCCCGCTCCCGGAGCCAGGCGGAGGGATCGCCTGCCACTCCGGCTTCGAGTTGAAGAAGAGCCGTCGTTCGCAGGGGCGGGCGCCAGCCGAGCCAGCTCAACGCATCCCCGATCCTGCACAGGATCCGGCCGATCCAGTTTGGCGTTCGCATGACGGGAGCGTCCGGATGCCCCAGCCATGACCGGAACGCCAGAACAAGCTCCTGCAAGGTATGGGGGCGATCCTCCACGAGATCGTAGATCGCCCGGGATGCGACCCTTCCCTCGACCGCGGCCAGGATGGCATCGGCCACATCATCGACGCCCACCGTCTGCAAGGGTTGCCTGCCCCCGACGACCGGAAGCATGAAAGGAAAGGACGCGAGGCCCCGGATGAGCGCCGTTCCGCCATAGGCCGCAGCGCGATGACGAGGCCGGGCCTCAGGACGATCCAGGCGAGATCGGACGCCATGAGCGCCGCATCGGCCTCGGCCTTAGTACGGAAGAAGGGCGTTGCCGCCTCTAGGGACACGCCCGCGGCGGACACCTGAACGACCTGGCGGACCCGGGCCATCGGCAGGCCGCAAAGAGCGCCTTCATCGCGTCGGACTGAAGGGCCTGGAGATTGTCGCGACGGCTGTCCTGAAGCGCGCCGGCGCAGTTCACCACCGCGTCGATGCCTGCGAGAATCGGCAGCCACCCTGCGGGGTCGGTCAGCCGAGCGATGTCCCGTTCGATCCAGGTCACGTCGGGATAGGAGATGCGAGCGGACCGAACGGAGCGTCCGAGACCCGTGACCCGGTGCCCGGCCTCAATCAGCCTTCGAACGGCAGGCAGGCCGATGAGGCCATATCCGCCAAGCACGAGGACATGCATATGAATTGCCCCACAGACCGTCGATCTGTCCCTACAAAGGCCGTTCCGGGGCGGCAAGGAGATTCTGTTGCGCTCCGCCGCCGGGGCCTGGAAAAAGAGGTCGACGGGCCGTGACGGCATGGGTTAACCAGCGTTGATCCTCTTGATGACAGGTCCGCCCATGACCCCCGATGAAGTTCTCGATGAATTCCGCTCCGCCGGCGCCTTGCTGGAGGGTCATTTCGTGCTCTCGTCGGGGCTGCACAGCCCGGTCTTCCTCCAGAAGATGTTCGTATTCCAGGACCCGGCCCGCACGGAGCGGGTCTGCCGGGCCCTGGCGGGGAAGATCAGGCACGCCTACGGGCCGGTCGATTACGTGGTCTCGCCGGCGGTGGGCGGGATCGTGCCAGGCTACGAGACCGCCCGGCACCTGGGGGCCAAGGCCATCTTCGTCGAGCGCGAGAACGGCGTCTTCGCCCTGAGGCGCGGATTTGCCATCCCGGAGGGAGCCAAGGTCGTGATGGTGGAGGACATCGTCACCACCGGCCTGTCGTCCCGCGAATGCCTGGCGGCCCTGCGCGAACATCCCGGCTCTCTGCTGGGCGCGGCCTGTCTCATCGACAGATCAGGAGGAAAAGCCGACCTTGGGGTGCCTCTCGTGTCTCTTGTCCAGCTGGATATTCCGGCGTACCCGCCAGAGCAGATTCCGCCCGAATTGGCGGAAATTCCCGCTACAAAGCCGGGAAGCCGCAGTCTCAAAGCATAGAAAGCTGTTTACCCCTTAAGGTTTCTCTTGACCGTCACCATCTTGCCAACTTGACACCTTGAAATAACACGTCATTTAGTTGCGCAGATGCGTTTTTACTCGTCTGAATGGGCTCCTAACAGTCTGTTTCAAGGCACGTCCTCATTCTGTCGCGCAATTGATTTGCAAGCGTGAATAATCGATGTCGCTTTAACGAAGAAGGTTGTTATGTCTCCCTGCCAGACATGAAAAGAGATTACTTATGTCAGGCCAGCAGCGGATCGCGCTCTTCATTGATGGAGCCAACCTTTACGCTACGACAAAGACCCTTGGGTTCGATATCGACTACAAGCGCCTCCTGAAGGAATTTCAGAGCCGCGGTAATCTTGTCCGGGCCTTCTACTATACGGCTCTCGTTGAGGACCAGGAATATTCTTCCATTCGCCCGTTGATCGACTGGCTCGATTACAACGGCTATCGGGTGGTCACGAAGCCGACCAAGGAATTCGTCGACTCGACCGGCCGCCGCAAGGTGAAGGGCAACATGGATATCGAGCTCGCGATCGACGCGCTGGAGCTCTCCCCTTACATCGACCACATGGTCCTGTTCTCCGGCGACGGCGACTTCCGGTCCTTGGTCGAGGCCATGCAGCGCCGGGGCGTGCGGGTGTCCGTCGTGTCCACGGTCACCACCCAGCCGCCCATGGTGGCCGACGAACTGCGCCGACAGGCGGACGAGTTCCTCGACCTGTCCCAGCTGGTCGCGCGGATCGGCCGCGATCCTTCCGACCGGCCGCAGCGGGCCATGGGCGAGAACCAGAACGGCGAGCGCTCCGAACGCCCGCAGCGCCCGCTGCCGCCCAAGAACGGCGCCCTGGAGAGCCGCTACGGCATCCGCCAGCCGCAGGATGACGATTTCGAAATCTGACAGGCATAGGCCGAAGTTCGCATCAACAGCATCATGGCCAGGCTTGTCCTGGCCATTCGCGCCTCAAGGCCCTGCCTAGAGAGTGCTTTCCTCGACTTCGCAGCTCAATCCGAGCGCTCCGGCGGTGTTGCCCACGGTGGCGAGGCACAGGTTCATCCGATCCCGGGGGATGAAAACCGCGAACCGGGTCACATAGAGGCCGCCCTCCGCCTCTGGGAGCTTTCGCGCCTCCAGGCGCACGATATTGGCCTCGTACTGCTTGAAGACCTCGGCCAGCCGGGCCACGAGACCCAGTTGGTCGCCGCCGCTGATGGTGATCCGGTGGGTGACGCTGCCCGAGGGACCCGGGCTCGGATCGAAGGCATAGGGCACGGCGCGAACTTCAGCGCCCTCCAGCTCCGGCAGCTCCTTCAGGGCCGCTTCCACCTCGCCGGCGGAGAGTCCCGGCGGGAGTTCGCACAGGGCCACGAACTCGGCCCCGGTGCCGAGCGCCGCGAAGGTGGTGTCCCGCAGGTTCACGCCGATGTTGAACAGGTGCTCCGCAATCGCCGCCACGAGCCCGACCCGGTCGGGGCCGAGAACCGAAACCAATGCAACCGACGCCATGGCATTTCCTCCGGCAGGAGATGGAAGTTTCGGAGCGGAATGCGGATTGTGCGAATCGCATTCCGCTCCCGCTTCATTGTTCGGCCGCATCGCCCGAGCGCAAATCTCGTCAGCCCTTGTCCCGCATGAGGCGCGCTTTCTCCCGATTCCAGGAGCGCTCCTTCTCGGTCTCGCGCTTGTCGTGCAGTTTCTTGCCGCGCCCGAGGCCGAGTTCCACCTTGGCCCGCCCGCGATCGTTGAAATAGATCTTGAGCGGGATCACAGTGAAGCCCTCCCGCTGGGTCGCGCCGATCAGCTTGTCGATCTGCCGCTTGTGCAGCAGCAGACGGCGGGGGCGTTTGGTTTCGTGGTTGAAGCGGTTCGCCTGGAGGTATTCCGGGATATAGGCGTTGAACAGGAAGAACTCCTCGCCCGACGGCCCCGCATGGGCGTCGCTGATGGTCGCCTTGCCCTGCCGCAGGGATTTGACCTCCGTGCCGGTGAGGGCAATGCCCGCCTCGTACGTATCGATGATCTCGTAGTTGAACCTGGCCTTGCGGTTGTCGGCGACGACGCGGTTCGTGCTCTTGGGGTCTTTTGCCATGAGGGTTTCAGCCGTTGATCAGGCCCGCATGGACCATGGCCGAGCGCACCTTGTGCCGGGTGTCGTCCGAGACCGAGATCATGGGCAGACGCACCGTGTCCTCCATGAAGCCGAGCACGGAGGCGGCGTATTTCACCGGCGCCGGACTGGTCTCGATGAACAGGTTCGTGTGCAGGGGCATCAGGCGGTCCTGCACCTTCAGCGCCGACGCATAATCGCCCTTGAGGCAGGCGTTCTGCATCTCGGCGCAGAGCCTGGGCGCAACGTTCGAGGTGACGGAGATGCAGCCGTGGCCGCCATGGGCCATGAAGCCCAGGGCCGTCGCATCCTCGCCGGAGAGCTGGATGAAGTCCGGCCCCATCGCCTGCCGCTGCAGGCTGACCCGGGCCAGGTTGGCGGTGGCGTCCTTCACCCCGGCGATGTTCTTGAGCTCGTAGAGCCGCGCCATGGTGTCCACCGACATGTCGATCACCGAGCGGCCGGGGATGTTGTAGATGAAGATCGGGATCCCGATGGCGTCGTTGATGGCCTTGTAGTGCTGGTAGAGGCCTTCCTGCGTCGGCTTATTGTAATAGGGCGTGACGACCAGCACCGCATCGGCGCCGACCTTTTCCGCATTCTGCGAGAAAGCCACCGCCTCCGCCGTGCTGTTGGAGCCGGCACCGGCGATGACCGGCACCCGGCCCCTCGCCTCGTGGACGCAGATCTCGACGACCCGGTCGTGCTCCTTGTGACTCAGGGTCGGGCTTTCCCCCGTGGTGCCCACGGGAACGAGGCCGTTCGTGCCCTCCTCGATCTGCCAGTTGATGAAGGCCCGGAACGCCGCCTCATCCACGGCCCCGTCCTTGAAGGGGGTCACCAGAGCCGTGATGGAGCCTTTGAAGTGGGTCATCGATCATCCTCGAAAAATCTGCGCCGGGTTCTCACGGCCCTTTGATCCAAGATAGGAAATGCGGCGCATGGGCGCAAACAGGCATTTAGGAGGTTGTCCTAACCCGGCTCTTAGTGTTTCCTCAAGAAGAACGTCGCCATAACAAGGGATCAGCGGCGGTTGCGGGTTGCGGGATGAGCCTCACCATGCGTCTTCCTACACGTCTTTTGGCGTCGGTCGCCTTCGTTCACCTATGCGCATTCGCGGTCCAGGCGAGCGAACCTCCGGTTCCCCCCGAGGCGCCGGCCAGGGTCGAAGCCGCCCAGCCCGCCCTGTTCCAGACCTTCCGGGACTACGACGCGCCGCCCCCCCTGGAAAGCTTCGTGCCCGCCGCCAAGCCCTTGGGGGACATTGATCACCTGCCCCGGCTCCTCAAGGCCTATCGCGACAACGATCTCGCGGAGGTTCAGATCCTGAGGACGAAGCTCTCCGGTCCGGCGGCGCGAGCCCTGGCGGAGTGGTATGTCATCCGAAGCGGCATGCCGGCCGACTTCGACCGCATCATGACCTTCCGGCAGGATTTTCCGGACTGGCCGGCGACAACCCAGATCCGCAGACGGGCCGAGGACGCGCTGCTCGGCGAGCGCAAGCCTCCGGCCCAGGTTCGCGCCTTCTTCGCCAAGCAGCCTCCCGTCACGGTCGCGGGCCGGATCGCGCTTGCCTTCGCCCTCAAGGCCGATGGGCTTGAGCAGGAGGCGAACGAGCAGATCAGGCATGTGTGGCGGGAGG
>DASQTM010000162.1:0-3684 GCA_035641875.1 Microvirga sp.
TGCGGATCTGCCCGGCGAGACCGCCCGTATAGGTGCCGAGGTCCTCACGCAGGCGCTCGGCCTGGGCGAGCAGGGTGCGGGCGTGCTGGAGCAGCGTCCGTCCGGCCGGGGTCGGCACCACGCCCTGGCGGTTGCGCAGGAGGAGGGGCGCCCCGAGCGACTTTTCCATGTTGCGGATGCGGGTGCTGGCCGCCGCCAGAGCCAAATGGGCCCGCTCCGCCCCGTGGGTGATGCTGCCCGCCTCGACCACATGGCGAAAGAGGCTCAAGTCGACAAGATCGAAATGCATAGGCGTCCCTTCGTCATTCGCGAAGGCAGGTAAGAATTATTACAAATTGCACAGGAGGCAGGCTTGAAGCAATCTTCGTGACTGACGAAGTCCGCCGGTTGTCATCGTCTTGTGCCGAAGGCGCATTGCGGCGCTGGCGCGCATCCGATACGAACCATTCCAAACTAGCGCGACGGCCGTCGCCGACGAGGAGTGAACCCCATGGCTGAGGCAAAGCTGGCCCCCAGGCCCTTGTCCCCGCATCTTCAGATCTACCGGTGGAGCTGGACCATGACCATGTCCATCTTCCATCGCGCCACCGGCACTGCGCTGTATGTGGGCATCGCCCTTTTCGCCGTGTGGCTCGTGGCCCTGGCCTCCGGCCCGCGGGCTTTCGACGCGGTGCAATGGTTCTTCGGCTCGCCCCTCGGGTACCTGGTCCTCTTCGGCTATACCTGGGTGCTCATGCACCACATGCTGGGCGGCGTGCGCCACCTGGTGTGGGATTTCGGCCATGGCATGGAGCCGGCGCAGCGGGTCAACATGGCCCGCTTCACCCTCATCGGCTCGATCATCCTCACGGTCCTGATCTGGGCCGTCGCCTTCATCGCGTTCTAAGCAGGAGACCGGATCCATGGCCGACAACAGGGCTGACACCCGCGTTTCCATGCGCACCCCGCTCGCCCGCGTGAAGGGCCTCGGCGCCGCCGGGCACGGGGTCGAGCATTGGTGGCTTCACCGGGTCACGGCGGTGTCGAACGTCCCCCTCATCATTTCCTTCGTGATCATCGTGGCGGCGCTCGCCGGCAGCTCCTACGAGGGGGCGGTCGCCATCGTGTCGCATCCCCTCACCGCGATCCTCCTCCTCCTGGCGGTGATCTCGGTGACGAACCACATGCGTCTCGGCATGCAGATCGTCATCGAGGATTACGTGCACGACAAGGGGTACAAGATCGCCGCCGTCATCGCGAACAACTTCTACGCGGTGATCATCGCGGTGGCCTGCATCTACGCCATCCTCAAGGTCAGCCTCGGCCGCATCCTGCTCTAAGGAATTCACTCATGGCTCAAGCAACGAACGGCGCCGCCGTCAACGGCAAGGCCTATGCCATCGTCGATCACACCTTCGACGTGGTGGTGGTGGGCGCGGGCGGCGCTGGCCTTCGGGCCACCGTCGGCTGCTCCCAGGCCGGCCTTCGCACCGCCTGCATCACCAAGGTGTTTCCCACCCGCTCGCACACGGTGGCGGCTCAAGGGGGCATCTCCGCGTCGCTGGGCAACATGGGGCCGGACGACTGGCGCTGGCACATGTACGACACCGTCAAGGGCTCGGACTGGCTCGGCGACCAGGACGCCATCGAGTATCTCTGCCGCAACGCGCCTGCCGCCGTGTACGAGCTGGAGCACTGGGGCGTTCCCTTCTCCCGCACGGATGAGGGCAAGATCTATCAGCGCCCCTTCGGCGGCATGACCACGGATTACGGCAAGGGCACCGCGCAGCGCACCTGCGCGGCCGCCGACCGCACGGGCCACGCCATCCTGCACACCCTCTACGGCCAGGCGGTGCGCAACCAGACCAACTTCTTCATCGAGTATTTCGCCCTTGACCTGATGATGGACTCGGACGGCCGCTGCATCGGCGTGGTGGCGCTCAACCAGTCGACCGGCGAGATCCACCGCTTCCGCGCCCATATGACCATCCTGGCCACAGGCGGCTACGGGCGCGCCTATTTCTCGGCCACCTCCGCCCATACCTGCACCGGCGACGGCAACGCCATGGTGCTGCGCGCCGGCCTGCCCCTGCAGGACATGGAATTCGTGCAGTTCCATCCCACCGGCATCTACGGCGCAGGCTGCCTGATTACGGAGGGCGCCCGCGGCGAGGGCGGCTACCTCACCAACTCCGAGGGAGAGCGCTTCATGGAGCGCTATGCGCCGTCCGCCAAGGACCTCGCCTCCCGCGACGTGGTCTCCCGCGCCATGACCATGGAGATCCGCGCCGGGCGCGGCGTCGGAAAGGGCAACGACCACATCTACCTGCACCTCGACCATCTCGACCCGAAGATCCTGCACGAGCGCCTGCCGGGCATCTCGGAGAGCGCCAAGATTTTTGCGGGCGTCGACGTGACCAAGGAGCCGATCCCGGTGCTGCCCACCGTCCACTACAACATGGGCGGCATCCCGACGAACTATCACGGCGAGGTGCTGACCCTGAAGAACGGCAACCCGGACACGGTGGTGCCGGGCCTGATGGCGCTGGGCGAGGCGGCCTGCGTGTCCGTGCACGGGGCAAACCGCCTGGGCTCGAACTCGCTCATCGACCTGGTGGTGTTCGGCCGCGCGGCCGGCCTGCGCTGCGCTGAAGTCTTGGAGCCGAACGCGCGGCACAGGGAGTTGCCCACAGGCGCGGACGAGCTTGCGCTCTCGCGCCTCGACCGGTTCCGCCATGCCAACGGCTCGACGCCCACCGCGGAGCTGCGGCTCCAGATGCAGAAGACCATGCAGAACAACTGCGCGGTGTTCCGCACCGGCGAGGTGCTAGAAGAGGGCAAGCAGCTCATCCACCAGGTGTGGAACGGCGCATCCGACATCAAGGTTACGGACCGCTCCATGATCTGGAACACGGACCTCCTGGAGACCCTGGAATTCGACAACCTGATCGGGCAGGCGGTGGTCACCATGGAAGGGGCGGCCAACCGCCAGGAATCCCGCGGGGCGCACGCCCGCGAAGATTTCGCCGACCGTGACGACAAGAACTGGATGAAGCACACCCTGGCCTGGCTCGACGACACCTCGCACAAGGTGACCATCGATTACCGGCCGGTGCACACCTACACCATGTCGAACGACATCCAGTACATCGAGCCGAAGGCGCGGGTGTATTGAGCGGGATAAGCGCATGAAGTGCCGTATCTGGCGTACCCAGGTCGTGCCGGGCCGGTTCGAGGAATATGAACGGTTCGCCCGCGAGATTTCGCTGCCGATGTTCCGGTCCCAGGCTGGTTATCGCGGCGTCATGATGGCGGGTGACGGGCCGGAGCGCATCGTCATCACCCTGTGGGAGGATGACGATGCCATCGCGGCGCTCGACTCGTCGTGGAGTTACCGCGACACGGTTTCCAGGATCGTCGCCACAGGCTTCCTGACCGGCGCGCAATCCGTCGAAGTTTATGACACCCACCTCTCCGATCTCGACGCCATCCGCGTGTGAGCGATCGAAAGGACCAGTGAGAAGTCGCCCATGGCCCAATTTACCCTCCCGAAAAACTCCAAGTACACCGAAGGCAAGACCTGGCCGAAGCCGGCCGGGTCGAACCTTCAGGAATTCCGCATCTACCGCTGGAACCCCGATGACGGCGCCAATCCGCGTATCGACACCTATCACGTCGACCGCGACGATTGCGGGCCGATGGTGC
>DASQTM010000163.1:0-2002 GCA_035641875.1 Microvirga sp.
CTGCGGTGCGCGCCGGCGCGACGGGGGGAATGCCAGGCACCTGCGATGCGGAACGGGCGCTGTCGCATGCATGGCGGGATGTCCACGGGGCCGAGAACGGCAGAAGGGCTGGAGCGGTCACGCAGGGCGAGGTGGCGGCACGGGCACTACTCGGCCAAGGCCAGGGCCGAGCGGCGCGAAGCACGAGCAGCGATCCGGCTCCTTCGGGAACTGCTGGATGCGGTGTAGAGCCGGATCGTGCCAGCGTCCAACCTCGGAGCAGCGAGCCGGCAATGAGGTTCCGCTGCCGATCCAGGAAATGGGGCACCCGCAATCCAGGAAGTGGGGCACTCGCAAGCTCGCCCATGTTGTGAGCGCGGGGCATTGCCCCTACCTTTTTGTGGTCCGGCAGCTTCGTCTCACCAGCACACCGAGCCTCAATTGGCCAAACAACAGGGAAGGACCAGCATGCGCCTGTGGGTCTCGATTGCAGCGGCGCTCGCAGCCGCCCTTGTCGGCAGCGCGGCTATGGCGCAGCCGATCACCCTCAAGTTCAGCCACTTTCTGGGGCCGAAAAGCTTCTTCCAGCTCGACGTGGTCGAGCCCTGGGCGCGCGAGCTTGAGGCCCGGACCAACGGGCAGGTGAAGGTCGAAACCTTCAACGCGGACTCGCCCCTCGGCAAGCCGACCGAGCAGGCCTCCCAGGTCAAGGCCGGCACTGTCGACATCGCGCTCGGCCTGCGCGGGGCCGAAGGCGACCGCTTTCCCGGCAGCTCCATCGTCGAGCTGCCTTTTCTCGTCTCCGACGCCGGGCGTGGCTCCCGGGCGTTGTGGGACCTCTACAAGGACGGCACGCTCGCCGAGGAGTACAAGGACTACAAGGTCCTGGCCCTGTTCGTGCACAACCCGGGGCTGATCCACACCACGGCGAAACGGGTCGTGGCGCCGGCCGACCTCAAGGGCCTTCGCCTGCGCTCGCCCAACAAGACCGTTTCCGCGGCGCTCGATCATCTCGGCGCGGTGCCGGTCGTCTTGCAGGTCAACGAGGTCATGGAGGCGGTGAGGTCGAACCGCATCGAAGGGATCGTCACCAACTGGGGCAACCCGCTCCAGGGCTTCAACGATCACATGAAGACCCACACGGACACGCAGTTCTACACCTCAGCCTTCTTCATTGTCATGAACAAGGCGAGGTACGACGGCTTGCCGCCGGACATCCGCGCCGCCGTGGACGCCATCTCGGGCGAGGCTCTGGTGGCGCAGTTCGGGCCGCTCTGGGACAAGTGGGACAAGCCCGTGCGGGAGGGCGCGACGGGGCCGGGCCATGAGGTCATCGTGCCTGATGCCAGGCAGATGGAGGAGTGGCGCGGGGCGCTGAAGCCGGTCACGGACCGCTACCTCGACGAACTGTCCTCGCGCGGGGTCCCGAACGCGCGGGCGGCCTACGACAAGCTTGTTGCAGCCCTCCGTCGCTGACCCCAGGCAGGCCAAACGAGAAGGCCGAGCGTGATATGCTGGTGTCCTGGGAGGGTGCCACATGAAGCTCGATACCGTTGACGGCCCAATTTTGGTTCAAAGCTCGCAAATCGACCTAGGCGATGCTCTCCCCGAGCACGCGAGGGAAGCCATCCAGCGGATTGCGAGCAAGTATTTCGGCCGGCTTCGGAGCGCGACGGTTCACTTCCGACACGAGGGTGCTTCGTACTGCTGCACCATTGAAGTTCAGACAGGCGCGCTGCCGCGGATGGTCGCCGAAGCATCTCACCGCGACATCTACAAGGCGTTCGACGGCACGCTGGAGAAAGTCGCCAAACAGCTGCGCCGAACCAAGAGGGAGATGCGGGAGGACAAGGGCGAGCGCTGGAAAAAATGAACGATGAGTCCATGCAACCGCCTGGAGTGCGGCACTGAATAGGGCAGAGGCGGCACTCCGCTGCCGTGCGCGCCGGCGAGACAGAGCGGAGTGCCAGCTCCTGGGATGCCGAACGGGCGCTGTCGGATGCACGGCGGGATGTCCACCGAG
>DASQTM010000164.1:0-3653 GCA_035641875.1 Microvirga sp.
ACATGCCCGACATCCGCCTGTCCCCGGCAAAGGCTCCCACCCTCAAGAGGGAGGATGCGGCATGATCCAGGACCGACCGCCGCTCACGATCCTGCTCGCCTCGCCGCGCGGCTTCTGCGCCGGGGTCGAGCGGGCGATCCAGGCCGTCGAGGACGCCCTGCGGCACACGGACAGGCCCGTCTACGTGCGCCACGAGATCGTGCATAACGGCCGCGTAGTGGGCGATCTCAAGCGCCAGGGCGCGGTCTTCGTCGACGAGGTGTCGGAGATTCCCGATGGGGCGGTCGCCATCTTCAGCGCCCATGGGGTGTCGCGGGCGGTGGAGCGGGAGGCGGCGGACCGGGGCTTGAGCGTTCTCGACGCCACCTGTCCGCTGGTGCGCCGGGTTCACCTGGAGGGCCAGCGCCACGCCAGGGCGGGCCGCGAGGTGATCGTCATCGGCCACCGCGGCCATGTGGAGATCGAGGGCACCACGGGCCAGATCGACGGCGTCGTGCATGTGATCCAAAGCGTCGCGGAGGCTCTCACCGTGCCGGTGGGCGATCCTGAGCGCATCGCCTACATCACCCAGACCACCCTGTCCGTGGACGATACGCGCGAGATCATCGCGGCCCTCAAGAAGCGCTTCCCGGCGATCCAGGGGCCGGACACGAAGACCATCTGCTATGCGACGCAGAACCGCCAGATGGCCGTGCGCGTCATCGCCCAGCGCGCGGACCGCATCATCGTCTGCGGCGCGCGCAACTCGTCGAACACCAACCGCCTGCGCGAGGTGGCGGCGACCGAGGGCCGCCCTGCCCTTCTGCTCCAGGATCCGAAGGACCTGACCCTCTCGTTCATCGACGGGGCGGCGGTGATCGGCCTGACCGCAGGGGCGTCCGCCCCCGAGGAACTGGTGCGGGAGGCCCTCGCCCGGCTGGCGCAATGGCGGCACCTGACCGTGGAGGAGGTGCGGGTGACCCATGAGGGCACGCAGTTCGCCCCCGTCGATCTCTCGCGGCTCATCGCTCAGTTGGCGAATGCCTCCTGAGGCTCGCGAACGTCGCGAGGCATCGCCGTGACGAGGCCCAGCCTGTCGCGGCGAACCCAGCGCCACAGCATCAGCGAGGCGACCACGGCCAAACCCATGGCGAGCCCGATCCAGATGCCGATGCCGCGAAGCTCCGTGCCGAAGGCCAGCGCCACGCCGAGCGGCAAGCCCACGCCCCAGTAGCCCAGAGCCGCATAGATCATCGGCACGCGGGTGTCCTGCAACCCGCGCAGCATCCCGGACCCCACGGCCTGGGCCCCGTCCGCCACCTGGAAGATGGCCGCCATGACCAGGAAGGACACAGCAAAGCCGATCACCGGGATATTCTTCGGATCGCTCAGGTCGAGGAAGGCCCGCAGCAGCAGATAGGGAGAGAACAGCATGAGCGAGGCCGTGAACACCATGAAGGCCATCCCTAAGGCGAAGGCGGTCCAGCCGGCGCGAGCGACCCCCGCCGCATCCTGCGCCCCATAGGCCCGGCCGACCCTCACGGTCACCGCCTGGCCGAGGCCAAGGGGCACCATGAAGCAGAAGGAGGCGATCTGGAGCGCGATGGCATGGGCGGCAAGCTCGTTGGCGCCGATGCGCCCCATGAGCAGAGCAGCCGCGTTGAAGATCGTCACCTCGAAGGCCAGCGTCAGGCCGATGGGCACCCCGAGGCGCCACAGCGTCCGGTAGCGCGGCCAGTCGGCCCGCCAGAAGCGGCCGAAGACGTGATAGCGCCTGAGCCGCCGGTCGAAGCCGATCACCACCGCGAGGCCCACGAACATGAAGAGGCTGGAGATCACCGTGCCGAGGCCCGCGCCGATGAGACCTAAGGCCGGAAGGCCGAACTTGCCCAGCATCAGGGCGTAAGCGGCCACGAAATTCACCGGCACGGCCAGGAGGCCGATGACCAGGGGCCAGCCCGGGCGCTCCAGGGCCGCCAGGAACGAGCGCAGCACCAGGTAGAGCAGGAACGGCAGAAGGCTCCATTGCAGGGCGCGCATGTAGTCCCCGGCCTGCTGGGCCAGAAGAGGCTCCTGTCCCATGGCCAGCAGGATCCACTCCCCGTTCCAGGACACGATCCAGATCGGCACCGCCACGGTGATGGCGGCCCAGAAGCCCTGGCGGACGGTGCGGCGCACCTCGCGGACGGAATGGCTCCGGCGGCCGAGCTCCTCCGCGATCAGGGGCGAGGTCGCGCTCATCAGGCCGATGCCGAAGATCAGGAAGGCGAAGTAGAGGTTGGTGCCGAGCGCGCCGGCCGCCAGGGCGTCGGAGCCCAGCCAGCCCATGAGGATCACGTCCGAGGTCATGAGGGCGTTCTGCGCCAGATTGGTGAGAATCAGCGGCCAGCCGAGAGCCAGGGTGGCGCGCAGCTCCGCCGTCCAGGCGCTGCGCTCTGTATGTGAGGTGTTCGACATCATGGTGGCGGGCTTCTAACCCGAACCGCCCCCGGAAGGCCACACCTCGTCCGCGAGAAGTGAAGAAGAAGCCCCATAAGGAACCCGGCCACACCGCGCCCGTTCATCACGAGCAGCTCATGCTGAGGTTCCTGCCGGAGTTCCCAATGGCGCAGTTGGCGCTTCCGACCTCGATCGAATTCGCGACGCCGCCGATCCTGCGCAACGAGCAGGGCCGGGTGCGCACGGTGGGGGTGGAGGTGGAATTCGCCGGCCCTTCGGCGGAGCAGACGATTCTGGCGCTCCAGCGGGCTCTGGGCGGCGATGTCCTCCAGGAGGATCCTCATGCCTTCGCTCTGAAGGGCTCGGCCCTGGGCGACCTCACGGTCGAGCTCGACAGCCGGTTCCTGCATCCGGCCAAGCACATGGAGGGCGGCGTGGTCCTGCCCAAGATCGCCGCCTGGTTCGGGTTCGCGGCCAGCTTCATCGTCCCCTGCGAGCTCGTGACCTCGCCGACCCCCGTCGACAGCCTCCACGATTTCGACCGGATCCTCACGGTCCTGCGGGAGATCGGCGCGAAGGGCACTCAGGACGGACCCTTCTACGCCTTCGGCCTTCACTTCAACCCGGAGATCCCCCGCCAGGACGCCGCCACGGTCACGGCTTTCATGAAAAGCTTCGTGCTGCTCAATCCGTGGCTCCGGCGCGAGGTCGCGCCGGACACCACCCGCGGCCTCCTGGGCTTTGCCGATCCCTTCCCGCCCCCTTACGTGCGCAGGATCGTGTCGCCGGACTACTGGCCGGACATTCCCACCTTCATCGACGACTACCTGGCCGCCAACCCCACCCGGAACCGGGACCTCGACCTCCTGCCGCTCCTGCACCATCTCGACGAGAAGCGGGTGCGCGCCGTGCTGCCCAACGAGAAGATCAACGGCCGCCCGACCTTCCATTACCGGCTCCCCGACGCGCGGGTGAGCGACCCGGGCTGGAGCATCGCGCCGGACTGGAACCGCTGGGTCGCCGTGGAGCGGCTGGCGGCGGACCGCGACAGGCTCGAGGCCGTGGGCGCGGCCTTCCTCGGCTTCGAGGGCGAGGACAAGAGCTGGGCCAACGTGGTGGAGCAGGTCGCGCAGTCATGACGAATCCCCTGATCGGCGTCACCACGTCACGGCGCGGCGGCTGGCGCAGCTATCTCATGCACCGCCTCGCCCTCGCCCGCGTGGGCGCCCGCTCGG
>DASQTM010000165.1:0-7725 GCA_035641875.1 Microvirga sp.
GTGGCGAATGTCCTCGACGGCCTTTTTCTGCGACACCGTGAGGCCGAAGGGCAGGGCGGATCTCAGGCGCTCGACCAGATGCCCGTAGCCCGCATTCACCCGGCCCGGCAGCCGCCGCATCCGGCTTCTGACCAGGGCGAGGGCAAGCTGGGAGGCCAGCAATTCGTCATAGGCCAGGCGCCGGCGCGGGGTGGATTTGGCGAGCGCATCCTCGGAGATCTGCGCCGCGCTGTCGGGTCGGTGGAGGGCAAAGAGCGCCTTCTGGAAATCGGGCAGGGCGTTGCGGTCGAGCCAAGCGGCGTCCTGCCATTCGGGCAGGGGAGGCACCTTGTCCAGGGCCGCGCCGATGTAGCGGCCGACCATGCGCGACGAGAGCCCTTCGGTAAGCCCATAGACCGCCTCCACCGCGGGCAGGTTCTCGATGCCGCGCTCGTCCAGGATCCGGTCTGGGTGGACCAGCTGGCGACGGCCCTCCCATAGCTCGATCTTGCCAGAGATGTAGCGGCGCTCGCCCACCGGCAGGAGCTTTTCGAGCCGGGCCTTCTGGCCGTTGAAGAAGATCAGGGTCACGTCGCCGGTCTCGTCCTCCACGAGGATCCGATAGGGCGCGCGTCGGCCTGGGGGCGGGGCGCGATGCGCCACCACCGAGACGGAGAGGGTGACCGGCTCGCCGACGGGCGCATCGGCCACGGAACCCTTCATCTCGCGGGAGATGCCGCTGCTCGGCAGATGGAACAGCAGGTCCGCCACCCGCGCAGAACGGCCCGGCTCCCCGAGGAGCCGGTCGAGCAGGGGCGCGATCTTCGGTCCCACGCCGGGCAGGGTGCTGGCCGGCGCGAAGAGCGGGTCGAGAATGGACGGACGCGAGGACATCAAACGGGTGGCAACTCAGAGGGAGATGGTTATATAGCGGCCAAGCCGCTTCAATGCGACGCCATCTTGAGAGATCGGAGCCCTTTCATGAGCGGAACCACACGCACGAGCGCCGACCTCGACATCCGCCGCAGGCAGGTCCTGTACCGGGCCTGGCACCGGGGGATGCGGGAGATGGACCTGATCATGGGCCGTTTCGCCGACGCGGTGATCGGAGAGCTCTCGGACGAGGACCTGGCCGAGTTCGAGCGCCTGATCGAAGTTCCGGACCGGGACCTCCTGGGCTGGATCACGGGTGAGATCGAGACCCCCTCCAACTACGACACCTCCGTGTTCCAGCGCCTGAAGGGCTTCCATACCCATACGTCGCCCATTCACATCTGACGCCCTGTCATTCTGGGCCGGAGCGGAGAAGGGAAGCCATCGCGAATAGCGAAAATGATACCCTTCCCGGTCCTGCGAGCCGCCGGTCCGATCCGCAGGACCGGCGGGATGACAGAGCTTTCCGCAACGAACCGGGCGCAAACGTCCGCGTTTCACTCTATTGAGCCGCCAATCCGCCATGAAGTCTGCACTGACCCGCGCACTCGACGCCCTCAAGAAGGGCCAAGGCTTGACCCTGTCCAGCGTTCCGGAGGGGTTCGATGCGCTCGCGATCGCCGATCTGGCGCGGGGCCTCTCCGGCCATGTGGAGGGTCCAGCCGTTCTGGTGCATGTGGCCCGCGACGGCCAGAGGCAGCAGAACTTCGCCAACAGCCTCGGCTTCATCACGCCCGAGGTCGAGATCCTTACCTTCCCGGCCTGGGACTGCCAGCCCTATGACCGGGTGTCGCCCAATGCGGCGATCACGGCGCAGCGCATGACCACCCTGGCGCGGCTCGCCCGCTCCAAGACCTCCGAGGACAAGCCGCGCATCCTCTCGACCACGGTGAACGCCCTCGTCCAGCGGGTGCCGCCGAGATCCCGCATCGCCGCCGAGACCTTTTCGGCTGCGCCCGGCAACGTGGTCGACACCACCCTGCTGGTCCAATGGCTGGAGACCAACGGCTTCCTGCGCACGGGCACCGTGCGGGACACGGGCGAATATGCCGTTCGCGGCGGCATCATCGATCTCTTTCCGGCAGGCCTGCCGAACCCAGTGCGCCTCGACTTCTTCGGCGACGCCCTCGAGTCAATCCGCGCCTTCGACCCGGAGACCCAGCGGACCATCGGCACCCTGCGATCCCTCGACCTCGTTCCCATGAGCGAGGTTCAGCTCACCACCGAGAGCATCAGGCGCTTCCGCCAGACCTATGTGGCGCATTTCGGCGCGCCTACCCGGGACGACCGGCTCTATGAGGCGATCAGCGAGGGGCGGCGCTATCCCGGCCTGGAGCACTGGCTGCCCCTGTTCCACGACCACCTGGACACCCTCTTCGACTACCTCCCGGGCATTCCGGTGGTCTTCGATGCGCTGGCCGACGACGCGGCCGCCGAGCGCCTGTCCCAGGTGAAGGACTATTACGACGCCAGGCGCGAAGGCATCGGCCAGAACCAGGCCGGCGTGGCGCCCTATCGTCCGCTGCCGCCGGAGGCGCTGTACGTCAAGCCGGACGAATGGGCGGACCGCACCGCATCCCTGCCGCTGGCGCGCATCACCCCCTTCGCGGTTCCCGAATCGCAGGGCCGTCTCGTGGTGGATTGCGGGGTTCGCCAGGGGCGCAACTTCGTCGCCGAGCGGGCGGACGAGAACGCCAATGTGTTCCAGGCGGTCATCGGCCATATCCGCGATCTCCAGGCCTCGGGCCGCCGGGTGATCCTCGGCGCGTGGTCGGAAGGCTCGCGCGAGCGCCTGCGCCATGTGCTCCACGACCACGACCTGCGCCAGACCCGGCCGATCTCCCGCTTGTCGGAGGCGATGGCCTATCCGAGGAACGAGGTTCCCGTGGGGATCTGGAGCCTGGAATCCGGCTTCGAGACCGGGGATCTGGCGGTCATCAGCGAGCAGGACATCCTCGGCGACCGGCTCGTGCGCCAGAAGCGCAAGTCCAAGCGCCCGCAGGATTTTCTCACCGAAGTGGCGGCCCTGACGCCGGGCGATCTCGTGGTGCATGTGGATCACGGCATCGGCCGCTTCGAGGGCCTGAAGACCATCGAGGCGGCGGGCGCTCCCCACGACTGTCTGGAGCTTCATTATGCGGGCGGCGACCGCCTGTTCCTGCCCGTGGAGAACATCGAGCTTCTGACCCGCTACGGGTCGGAGGAGACCGAGGTCCAGCTCGACCGGCTCGGCGGTGGGGCCTGGCAGGCCCGCAAGTCGCGGATGAAGCAGCGCATCCGCGAGATGGCGGGCGCGCTCATGAAGATCGCCGCCGCGCGCATCCTGAAGGAAGCGCCGCGCCTGGTTCCGCCGGAGGGGCTCTACGACGAGTTCGCGGCCCGATTCCCCTATGACGAGACCGAGGACCAGATGAACTCCATCGAGGCGGTGCTGGACGACATGGGGTCCGGCCGCCCCATGGACCGGCTCGTCTGCGGCGATGTGGGCTTCGGCAAGACGGAGGTGGCCCTGCGGGCCGCCTTCGTGGCCGCCATGAGCGGCAAGCAGGTGGCCATCGTGGTGCCGACGACCCTGCTGGCGCGCCAGCATTACCGGACCTTCTGCGACCGTTTCCGCGGCTTCCCGCTCAACGTGGCGCAGGCCTCCCGCTTCGTGCCGGCCGCCGAGATGAAGAAGGTGAAGGAGGGACTGGCGGACGGCACCGTCGACATCGTCGTGGGCACCCACGCGCTTCTCGGCAAGTCGATCAAGTTCAGGGATTTGGCGCTCATCATCGTCGACGAGGAGCAGCATTTCGGCGTCAGCCACAAGGAGCGCCTCAAGGAGCTGCGCGCCGAGGTCCACGTGCTGACCCTGTCGGCCACGCCGATCCCGCGCACCCTGCAGCTGGCCCTGACGGGGGTGCGCGAGCTGTCCCTGATCACCACGCCGCCCGTGGACCGCCTGGCGGTGCGCACCTTCATCACGCCCTTCGATCCGCTCCTCATCCGCGAGGCGCTGCTGCGCGAGCGCTACCGGGGCGGACAGGCCTTCTACGTGGTGCCGCGCCTGGACGACCTGGCCGACGTGAAAGCCTTCCTCGACAAGGAGGTGCCGGAGGCGAAGGTCGCGGTGGCCCACGGCCAGATGGCGGCGGGCCAGCTCGAGGACGTCATGACCGCCTTCTACGAGGGCAAGTACGACATCCTGCTCTCCACCACCATCGTGGAATCGGGCCTCGACATTCCCACCGCCAACACCCTCATCGTCCACCGAGCGGACATGTTCGGCCTGTCCCAGCTCTACCAGCTTCGCGGGCGGGTGGGGCGTTCCAAGACCCGCGCCTATGCGCTGTTCTCGGTGCCGGCCAACAAGCCTCTCACGATTCAGGCCGAGCGCCGCCTGAAGGTGCTCCAGACCCTCGATACCCTGGGCGCAGGCTTCCAGCTCGCCTCCCATGACCTCGATATCCGGGGCGCGGGCAACCTCCTGGGCGAGGAGCAGTCCGGCCACATCAAGGAAGTCGGATACGAGCTCTACCAGCAGATGCTGGAAGAGGCGGTGGCTCAGCTCAAGGCGGGAATCGAGGAGGCCACGGAGGACCAGTGGTCGCCCACCATCGCGGTCGGGGCGCCGGTGATGATCCCGGAGTCCTACATCGCCGACCTGCAACTGCGCCTGGGGCTCTATCGCCGCCTGTCGACCCTTGAGACCGATGCCGAGATCGACGCCTTCCGGGCGGAGCTCATCGACCGGTTCGGACCCGCGCCCTCGGAGGTGGACCAGCTTCTCAAGATCATGGCCATCAAGGTGCTCTGCCGCCGGGCTAATGTGGAGAAGGTGGATGGAGGCCCGAAGGGCATCATCCTCTCGTTCCGCGACAATTCCTTCGCCAATCCCACGGGGCTCATCGGCTACGTCACGGAGCAGGCCTCCTTCGCCAAGGTCCGTCCCGACATGAAGATCGTGTTCATCCGGGACATCGAGACCCCGGACGAGCGCATCAAGGCGGCGACCACGATCCTGCGCAACCTGGTGCGGATTGCGGAGAAGAAGGCGGCCTGATGCCTGAGACCTGGGCTGTCATCGACAACGGGATCGTGGCCGAAGCCCGTGACGCGCATCTCCCGGCGCCCTGGTGGAGCTTCACCAAGACGATCCTGTCCGCCGCTGCCCTAGTCCTCGTGCGCGACGGCGTCCTAGCTCTGGACGAACCGCTGTCGGACAGGCCCTACACCCTGCGGCGCCTGCTTCAGCACCGGTCGGGCCTGGCCAATTACGGTGGGTTCCCGGCCTATCACGAGGCGGTGGCGCGAGGCGACGAACCCTGGCCGGTTCCGGCGCTCCTCGCCCACGTGGACGCCTATCGGCTTCGATACGCCCCGGGCGAGGGGTGGGAGTATTCCAACATCGGCTATCTCTTCGTGCGGCAACTGATCGAAACCAAGACTGGAGATAATCTGGATAAGGCCTTGCAGAAGCTCGTCTTAAGGCCGCTAGGCATAAACGGTGCCTGGGTGGCCCTGAAGCCTGCGGATCTCGAGCCTGCCCTCATGGGCAGCGCCCGAACCTATCATCCGGGATGGGTCTATCATGGCCTCCTAGTCGGCCCCGTCGAAGAAGCGGCCAAGCTCCTCGTTGGTCTCATGACCGGAGACCTGCTGCCGCCTGAGATGCTGGAGGATATGCTGACGCCGTTCGTGCTGCCTGGGCCGGTCCCTGATCGGCCCTGGAAGGTTCCCGGCTATGGGCTTGGCGTCATGACGGGCGAAACGAAGGACGGACAGAGGGTTGTGGGCCATACGGGCGGCGGACCCGGCAGCACCATCGCCGTCTATCGGTCCTTGCAGGGCGGGAGCCCTCGCACGGCGGCTGTCTTCAGAACAAGCGAGGATCAGGCGAAGACCGAGGAGATGGCGTTCGAATTTCTGACGGGATAAGGCGTCTCAGAGCTCCGGAGCGGCGACGGCCCGGGTGCCGAGCTCGTTCTGGAGCATCGCCATGGCTCCGTTCACGCCCCCGGTGACGATCACGGGGGTGCGGCTCGAGGCGAGAGTCCGGCGCAGCCGGGTGGCGAGTTCCAGAAAGCGGCGGCGCTCGGACCAGTCCGCCTCGCGGGGCATCTGCAGAACCACGGCCGCGGGGCTCGGGATCAGAGCCAGGATATCGTCGGCGGCCTCGAAATGTGCGGTGACGCTTGCGTATCCCATGCTGGCGAGTTCTGCCGAAAGAGCACAGTCAGGAGCGCGGTCGCCGTTGTCGACGACGAGAACCTTCTGCATTCCGTTCATGATCAAACCCTGCAGTTGCACGCGACGCTGGAAAGGGGACACTCACCCTAACGTCAAGCGGGAGCATTTGTTTCATGCGCGACATGAATGGAAGCTCAACAATAGGCGTAGCTTTGTTTCAGAAAAGCCTTACTCCGGCTCGCGCCACCAGGTCTCGACGGAGACTCCGCGCAGGGGAATCGTGGCGGGGCGCTTGAGATGGCTGCTGCGCACGAGCCATTGATCGTCCGCGTAAAACAAGGGGATGACATAGAAGCCTGACAGGAGAACCCGGTCGAGGGCCCGCACGGATGCAACGAAATCCTCCCGGGTCTCGGCCTCCAGGAGCGAATCGAGCAGCCTGTCGATGGCGGGGGATTGCACCCCGGCGAAGTTCTGCGAGCCGCTCCTCTGTGCGGCTCCGCTGCCCCAGCGGTTTCGCTGCTCGCTGCCCGGTGAATCGGAGGCCGGCCAGACCCATTGGATCATGTCGAAGTCGAACCGTCCCAGGCGACGCCAGTACTGGATCTCGTCGACCGACCGGATCCGCCCCTGGATCCCGAGCTTTTCCAAGGCCTGGACCAGGTTCAGGCCCAGGCGCTCCTGATTGGACGAGTTCCCGTTCACGAGAATTTCGAAGGTGAAGGGCTCTCCGGTTCCCTGTTTGCGCAGGACGCCTTTCTCCAGCGACCAGCCGGCCTCGTTGAGAAGAGCCAGCGCCTGGCGGGCCAGGTCGCGGTCGCGGCCCGATCCGTCGGAAACGGGAGGCGTCCAGCGACCTTCGAGAATGTCGTCCCTGACTGCGCCGGGAAACGGGCCGAGGAGCAGCCGCTCGCGCTCATTCGCCGCCCGCCCGGTCGAGGCGAGAACGGAACCGGCAAAGAAGCTGTCGGACCGCTTGAGCAGCCCGGAGAAGAGATTGCGGTTGAGCCATTCGAAATCGAAGAGATAGCTAAGCGCCTCTCTCACTCTCGGGTCGCCGAAGATCGGCCGGCGGGTATTGAACACGAAGCCGTTCATGCCTTTGGGCAGGTGCAGCGGCAGCGCTTCGCGGACGAGGCGGCCGCTTCTCACCGGCGGGATGTCGTAGCCCGTGGCCCAGCGGGTCGGGTCCCCCTCCAGCCTGATGTCGTAAAGCCCCGCCTTAAAGGCCTCGAACAAGGTATTGGCGTCCCTAAGGAAATCGTACCGGATCTCCTCGAAGTTGTAGAGGCCGCGGGTGACCGGCAGATCCTCGCCCCAGTAGTCGTGGCGACGCTTCAGCACGACGCGCTCGCCGGGCTTCACCTCGGTAACCGCGTAGGGTCCCGAGCCGATGGGAGGGGCAAGCGAGGGCTTGTCGAAGGTATCCGCATGGGTCGCATGGGCCGGAAAGATCGGCATCATGGCGATAATGAGGGGCAGTTCCCGGTCCTGGGAGCCCGACAGGTCGAACCTGATCCGGTGAGGGTCCAGGATCTCGACGGCCTTCGCCTGGCCGAAGCTGGTGCGATGGAAGGGCTTTCCATGCTTCTTCAGGAGTTCGAAGGTAAACCGCACGTCCTCGGCAGTCAGAAGGCGGCC
>DASQTM010000166.1:0-4202 GCA_035641875.1 Microvirga sp.
CTGTCGTTGCCCCGCCACCCACCGCGGCCGACACCGCCGCATCCGCCAAGCCGGGCGCGCCCCATCCGGGCGCGGTGCTGTCGCCCATGGTGGGCACCGCCTACCGCAAGCCCTCGCCGGAGGCGAAGTCCTTCGTCGAGATCGGCTCCAAGGTCCAGGCCGGCGACAAGGTCCTGCTCATCGAAGCCATGAAGACCTTCAACGACATCGTCGCTCCCCGCTCCGGCACCGTGACCGCCCTGTTCGTCGAAGACGGGACGCCGGTCGAATACGGCGAACCCCTCCTCGTCATCGAGTAAGGCGCCCCATGTTCGACAAGATCCTCATTGCCAACCGCGGCGAGATCGCCCTGCGGATCCTGCGCGCGGCGAAGGAGCTCGGCATCGCCACCGTGGCGGTGCATTCCACCGCCGACGCGGACGCCATGCATGTGCGCCTGGCCGACGAGAGCGTCTGCATCGGCCCGCCCGCGGCCCGGGACAGCTATCTCAACATCCCGGCCCTGATCGCCGCCTGCGAGATCACCGGCGCCGACGCGATCCATCCCGGCTACGGCTTCCTGTCGGAGAACGCCCGTTTCGCGGAGGTGCTGGAGCATCACCGCATCACCTTCATCGGCCCGAAGGCGGAGCATATCCGCATCATGGGCGACAAGATCGAGGCCAAGCGCACCGCCAAGCGCCTCGGCATCCCCTGCGTGCCCGGCTCCGAGGGCGGCATTACCGAGGACGGGGAGGCCAGGCGCGTCGCCGCCAGCATCGGCTATCCGGTGATCATCAAGGCGGCCGCCGGGGGCGGCGGGCGCGGCATGAAGGTGGCGCGCACGGAGGACGACCTCGTCCATGCGCTCCAGACCGCCAAGACCGAGGCCAAGGCCGCCTTCGGCGACGACGCGGTCTATATCGAGAAATACCTGGAGAAGCCGCGCCACATCGAGATCCAGGTTCTGGGCGACGGCAAGGGCAACGCCATCCACCTGGGCGAGCGCGACTGCTCCCTGCAGCGCCGCCACCAGAAGGTGTGGGAGGAAGGCCCCTCGCCTGCGCTGAACGTGGAGATGCGCGAGCGCATCGGCGGCATCGTGGCCAAGGCCATGCAGGAGCTGCAATATGCGGGCGCCGGCACCATCGAGTTCCTCTACGAGGACGGCGAGTTCTACTTCATCGAGATGAACACCCGCATCCAGGTCGAGCACCCCGTCACCGAGATGATCACCGGGATCGATCTGGTCAACGAGCAGATCCGCATCGCGGCGGGCTCCCCGCTCTCCGTCAAGCAGAGCGACGTCCGGATCGATGGGCACGCCATCGAGTGCCGGGTGAACGCCGAGCACCCGTCCACCTTCCGCCCCTCGCCGGGCACGATCAGCTACTTCCATCCGCCCGGCGGCCTGGGAGTTCGCGTGGATTCGGCCGCCTACCAGGGCTACCGCATCCCGCCGCACTACGATTCCCTGGTGGGCAAGCTCATCGTGCACGGGCGCACCCGCAACGAGTGCCTCATGCGCCTGCGCCGGGCCCTCGACGAGTTCGTGGTGGACGGGATCGAGACCACGCTGCCCCTCTTCCGCACCCTGGTGCGCAACCCGGACATCCAGAACGGCCAGTACGACATCCACTGGCTGGAGAACTTCCTGAAGACCGGCGGATTGGCGGACGGCGAGTAGGCTTGTTATAGAAGCCCCGGCTCTCTATTCTGGCGCGGTGCTGGAAAAGGAGCCCTGCCGCGAAGACATGGCCGTTGAGGGACAATGCGTCGTTTTCTTCATGTCGGCTGCGGGCCCAAGCGCAAGAACCGGACCGTCGAGGCCTTTGCGACCCCCGAGTGGGAAGAGGTCACCCTCGACATCGACGAGAGCGTCAAGCCGGACATCGTCGACAAGCTGCCTGAACTCGCGACTGTCGAAGCCGAAAGCTTCGACGCCGTCTACTCGGCTCACAACATCGAGCACCTCTACCCGCACGAGGTTCCCCTGGCGCTCGCCGCCATGCGCCGCGTTCTCAAGCCCGACGGGTTCGTGATCCTCACCTGCCCCGACCTCCAGACCATCGGCGAAAGGCTGGCCGCGGGAGACATCGACACGCCGATCTACACCAGCGGCCTGGGCCCGGTCTCGCCGCTGGACATGCTGTACGGGTTCAGGCCCGCCATGCGGGGAGGAAACCTCTACATGGCGCACCATACCGGGTTCACGCTGAAGTCCCTCGGCGATGCCTGCACGCAGGCCGGATTCGCTGGCTCCTTCGGATTTCGTCGCCCTCAGCGGCATGATCTCTGGGTTCTGGCGGCCAAGAGCGTCGAAACCCGGGACGAGATCCTGGAACTCGGCAGAATCTATCTCAAGCCCGTCTAACTTCGCCGACCGGCTGTTCTATCTATGCCGAGTAGCCCGAATGATCGGACATGTTGGTGAATGAACCGGTCTCCCGACCACGCGATTGAGATCACTCCCGAGATTCTGCTGAAAGCCTATGCGGCCGGCATCTTTCCTATGGCAGAGGATGCGGACGATCCGTCCCTGTTCTGGGTCGAGCCGCGCGAGCGGGGAATCATCCCCCTCGACCGCTTCCACATGTCCAAGCGCCTGGCCCGCACCGTCCGGTCGGATCATTTCCAGGTGAGGGTGGACCAGGATTACGATGCGGTCGTCGCAGGCTGCGCGGCCCCCGGCTCCGACCGAGAGAAGACCTGGATCAGCGGCCGGATCCGCGACCTCTACGGGGAGCTCTTCGACGCCGGCTATTGCCATACGGTGGAGGTCTACCGGGACAATCGTCTCGTGGGCGGCCTCTACGGGGTGCGCCTCAAGGGGGCCTTCTTCGGCGAGAGCATGTTCCATACGGAGCGCGACGCGTCGAAGGTCGCCCTCGTGCATCTGGTGGCGCGCCTGCGCCGCGGCGGCTTCTCGCTCCTCGATACCCAGTTCGTCACCTCGCACCTGGCCCAGTTCGGCGCCATCGAGGTGCCGCGGCAGCGTTACAAGCAGATGCTGCGCGCGGCCATGGACCACGAGGCGGACTGGCATGTGTGGCCTCAGGGGGCGGTTCTCAGCGGCGAGGAGGCTCTTGCGGCCCTCTCGACCTAGCGTTCCGGCGGCGGGAACATGGGCTGGACAGGACGTCGCGCCTGCGGGGGCTGCTGCACGGGCCGCGGCGGGGCCGGATTGCCGGCGGCAGCGGGATTGCCTGCGGGCGCGATGATGTCGCCGGGCCTTGCGGCGTCACCCCGGCGGCGCGGGGCGTCCTGCGGCAGCGGCGGCGGCGCTTCCACCGTCTCCTTGGGCTCAGGGATCACCTCCGTGCCGCCTTTGCAGTCGACCAGCCAGATATCGTAGACCGGGTGCTCGAGGCCGTGCAGGCCGGGGCTGGCGGCGAACATCCAGCCGGAGAACACCCGGCGGTTCTTGCCGTCCGCGCCGGCTTCCTCCACCTCGACGAAGGAGGTGGTGTTCGGATTTTCCGTGGGAGGCTTGGTGAAGCAGACGCGAGCGGTCATCTGAAGGGCGCCGAACTGAACGGTTTCGTCCACGGCCAGTTCGAACGAGACGATCCGCCCGGTGATCTTGTCGAGCCCCGAGAAGACGGCCGTGGGATTCTTGATCCGGTCCGCCTGGGCCGCACCGGCCCCGCCGATGACCGCCGCAGCCACCAGGGCAGCCCGTGTCCATCCGAAATTCATGTCAATCCGTCCACGCCGGTCTTATCGGTCCAGTTCGATTCCATGCGGCCAAGCGCGGCCGTCACGGGTTGTGGCATGGCGATAACACGTGAACCATGATGGAAAAAGGGCAAGGAGGGAAAGATGGCTCTGCGGAGCGCATCGGCTAAGCTCCGGCTCCAGATGCCCCATTGGGGAAGGCGAAGGAAACCCCATGAAGGAACCCTGTCCGACGACCGACGCTGCTCGCAAAGCCCTGGGCTTCCTGTCCCTGGAGGAGACGGCTGCCCTCGCCTCCCGCAAGGCCACCGTGCCCGACCCCCATTCGGTGCTGGTCTCGCCCGGCGTGGTTCTCGGCAGGGATGTCGTGCTCTGGCCGAACGTGATCCTCCAGATCTCGGCGGAAGGCGGCATCGTCATCGGCCAGGGGAGCACCCTCTTTCCGGGCGCCCGCATCGTCGCCTCTGGTGGGTCGGTCGCAGTGGGATCGGACGTGGAGATCGGCGAGGAAGGCGGCTTCACCATCAAGGCAGAGGCCGGGGACA
>DASQTM010000167.1:0-4042 GCA_035641875.1 Microvirga sp.
CCCCGCCCCGGGGCCGGAAGTCGAGTTCCAGCAGGCCGATATCGGCGCCGCCGTCGTTGAGGGCGAAGGCCTCGACCCGGGGGTCGTCGAGGATTTCGGCCAGGGCGTCATCGGGCATCACGACCCGGCTGAACCAGAGCCAGGGCTCCCCGATCCGGCGGAACAGGGCCCTGTAGCGGTCCCGATCCGGGTTGAGGCGATGGAGCGACCAGCCCTCCGGCTTCCTCAGCCGCGGCAGGCGAGGGCGCTCGCGCATCTCCAGATAGGTGACGACCGCCGCGACCTTGCCAGGGGGCAGGTCCGTATAACCATCGAGGTTGAGCGCCAGCGGGGTCTTCGCCGTCATGGAACAATCGCCTTGGGGCCGGGTGGGGAGCCCAAGGGTCTCTCACGGGCGGCGCGGCAGGGCAACCGGACGATGGAGCGCGGGCTTCGGCCGGCTTCTCGCATTACCCCGTATTGGACCTTATGTCATGGCCAAGCCGTCGACTCACCCCTTGCAGAGGAAGGGGATTATGGGCACAGAAGAGAGTAACGAAGGAGCCCAGCCGCCTCCATGAAGAATGCGCGTGAGTTCATTTGGCCCGTGATCGGGCTTCTGGCGGTGGTCGTTTCCTGTTGGCTTCTTTATCGCGAGCTTCGCGGCCTGTCCCTCGACGACGTCTGGGACAGCCTGACCGCGGTGCCGAGCCATCGCTATGCCCTGGCGGGCCTGTCCACCCTCGTGGCCTATGCGGCTCTGGCCTGGTACGACCGGATCGCCCTCCTTCACCTGGGCGTGCGCCACATCTCCTGGTACTTCGTCTCGGTCACCTCCTTCACCACCTACGCCCTGTCGCACAACATCGGCGCTTCGGTGTTTTCCGGCGCGGTGGTCCGCTACCGGGCCTATACGTCGAAGGGCCTGAGCGCCGCCCAGATCGCCGTGCTGGTGGCCCTGTGCTCCTTCACCTTCGGGCTCGGCACCATCCTGCTCGGCGGCGTCGTGCTCACAGCCAACCCGACCCTGCTGCACCGGCTCGAGGATCTGCTGCCGTCGGCGCTCACCAACCCGGCTACGGCCCGCGTGGTCGGCTTCCTGCTGCTGGGCTTCGTCGCCCTCTACGTGGCCGGCTCGATCCTCCACCTGCGGCCCATCGTGATTCGCAAGCACAAGCTCGAATATCCGCGCCCCGCCATCATGGTGCGCCAGCTCATCGCGGCGCCCCTGGAACTGCTGGGGGCGGCCGGCATCATCTATTTCGTCATGCCGGCCGGCCTGGAGCCCAGCTTCCTGACGGTGCTGGCCGTGTTCCTGGCCTCCTTCTCGGCCGCTCTGGTCAGCCATGCTCCGGGCGGGCTCGGGGTGTTCGAACTCGTCTTCCTCACCGCCATGCCCGACATCCCGAAGGCGGACGTGCTGGCGGCGCTCATCGTCTTCCGCCTGTTCTACCTGCTGATCCCGTTCGCCCTGTCCCTGGTGGTTGTGGTGATGTTCGAGCGGGCGAAGCTGGCCAATGCCTGGCAGGGTCGGCTTGGGGCCGGCAACGGCTCGGTGCCTCCGCCGCCCCTGACGTGACCGGCCCGATGAGGGTTGCCCTCAGAAGGCTGCGGTTCGGGTTCTCGACGCTTCTCGGCCTCCAGCGCCTCGGCTTCTTCATCCCCTACCGCTATGCGGGCAGCGTGGAGCCCCTCGATTACCCGGCGCTGCGCCCGCTCTTCGAGGCGGCGCATCCGCGCCTTCATGGCGTGCTGGAGGCGATCGAGGCCCATGCCGGGGATCTGCGCAGGATCCGGGACGGGAAGGGTCCGGCCCGGTTCGACCAGGCCTGGTTCCCGCGCCTCGATGCGGCGGCGGCCTACGCCATCGTCCGCCAAACGAAGCCCCGGCGCATCGTTGAGATCGGCTCCGGCCATTCCACCCGCTTCCTGGCCCAGGCGGTGGCGGACGAGGGACTGTCGACACAGATCACCTGCATCGACCCGGCTCCGCGGGCGGCGTTGGGCCGGCTCAAGGTCCGGCACCTGCCGGTCCTGCTGCGGGATGCGGATCCGGCCGAGTTCGAGGTCCTGGAGGCCGGGGACATCCTCTTCATCGATTCCAGCCATATCGCCATGCCGGGCACCGATGTGGACCGCCTCTTCCTCGACACCCTGCCGCGGGTCGCCGCCGGCGTCCTGGTCCATGTCCACGACGTGACGCTGCCCTATTCCTATCCGGAGTCCTGGGCGTGGCGAGCCTATAACGAGCAACTCCTGGTGGGAGCCCTGCTGCAGGGCGGTGGTTTTGAGCTGCTGTTCGCAAGCCATTATGCGGTGAAGGATCTCCTACCAGGCAAAGTGGAAGGAATCGTCACCCGGCTTCCACTGGCCTCAGGCGCCCATGAGACCAGCCTGTGGTTGAGGAAGAGCTGAGCGCAAGGGCTTTCAGGACAGCACCGGCTTCTCGCCCGGCTCCGGGACCCTGATCCCGGTATCCACGTACTCGTTCAGCTTGTTGCGAAGGGTGCGGATCGAGATCCCGAGAATCCTCGCCGCATGGGTCCTGTTGCCATGGCAGGAGGCGAGGGTGTCCAGGATCAGGTGCCGCTCCACGTCGGCGATGGTCCGGCCTACCAGAATCCGCCTCAGATCTTCGGCCGCCTGATCGGGGGAAGGGGCGGCTTGCGACGGTTCTTGGGCATGGAGCACGGCTTCGACCTATCTGGGCGGAGGATGGGAAAGCTATGCAGGCTGATGGTTAGGAATATCTTAATCCGTGCAAGAGCCCTCCGGTCCAAAGGAAAGAGGCGCCGCTCCCGTCGAGCGGCGCCCCGGTTCCTCTCCCAAGGGAAGCTATTGGCGGTAATGCTGGATGCGGGTGGTGCGCAGTCCGGCCAGACCATGCTGGTCGATGGACATCTGCCAGCTCAGGAACTCTTCCGTGGTCAGGGTATAGCGCTGGCACGCCTCTTCGAGGCTCAGCAGACCGCCGCGAACGGCGGCGACAACCTCGGCCTTGCGGCGGATAACCCAGCGGCGGGTGCTGGAAGGGGGTAGGTCGGCAATCGTCAGAGGACTGCCATCGGGCCCAATGACATACTTGACCCTTGGGCGGTGGGGTTCGGTCATGATACGCTCACACAAAAATTCAACGACCTTGATCGGCATCAAACTACGCGGCGGGACTTAATGTTTTCCTAAGCCCATCAACATGATGCCGCAGGCGCCTCATTCCGGACTTAAACGTTAACGTCAGCTTATTGCGGCGGACTTCTCTGGAAGATTGCACCCGCAGTCGCTATAGAAGGACTTTGGCCCTCCTGTGCGCCGCCTTGAACGACGCCTCTGGATGGAACGATGCTCAACTCACTCGATCTCCCGAACGACCCCTCCAGGACCCGCGTCGTCGTCGCCATGTCGGGCGGCGTGGACTCCTCCGTGGTGGCGGCCCTGCTCAAGCGCGAGGGCTACGACGTCATCGGCATCACGCTTCAGCTCTATGACCATGGAGCCGCCGCCCACCGCAAGGGCGCCTGCTGCGCCGGCCAGGACATCCACGACGCCCGCCGGGTGGCGGAGGCCATCGGCATTCCCCATTACGTGCTCGACTACGAGGAGCGCTTCCGCACGGCCGTGATCGACCGGTTCACCCAGAGCTACCTGGCCGGGGAGACGCCGATCCCCTGCGTCGAGTGCAACCGCTCCATCAAGTTCCGCGACCTCTTGGAGACCGCCCGGGAACTGGGCGCGGACGTGCTCGCCACCGGCCATTACGTGGCAAGCCGCGCCCTGCCGGACGGACGCCGGGCCCTGCACCGGGCCGCCGATCCGGACCGGGACCAGAGCTACTTCCTCTATGCGACCACGCCGGAGCAGCTGCGCCTCCTGCGCTTTCCCCTGGGCGAGCTGCCCAAGGAGAAGACCCGGGAGCTGGCCCGGGAATTCGGCCTCACCGTGGCCGAGAAGGCGGACAGCCAGGATATCTGCTTCGTCACCCAGGGGCGTTACAGCGACGTCATCGAGCGCCTGAAGCCCGGCGCCGTGCAGGCGGGCGACATCGTCCACGTGGACGGGCGCGTCC
>DASQTM010000168.1:0-3163 GCA_035641875.1 Microvirga sp.
AGCCCGGCCGGGACGCTGCTCGGCCGCATCCGGCTGCCGGAAGCTTGCGCGAACGTCGCGTTCGGCGGGCCGAAGCGCAACCGGCTGTTCATGGCCGCGAGCCAGTCGCTCTATGCGGTCTATGTGAACACCCAAGGGGCGGCTCCGGGCTGACGGAAGGGCCGGTCTGGACCGGCGGGCCTGAAACCCTTGTGATCGCGGGCCGATTGCGGTAAAGGAACGCCCATCCGCCAGGACATTGACGGCTTTCACGGTCGAGGGCGCGCCCTGCGCGCTCCGGCGGCGTTCCGGCAAGGCCCTGGCGGATGAAGCGTTTCCATCCGCCGACGATACGCCGGCCCGCTCCAAGGAGCGGCATGCCTCGGATCTGGCCCTGAAGGGGCGTCCTCAGGCAGCGGCGGGGGGAAACGGCCCGTTCACACGAGCCGCCGGCGTTGCCCCTTCAAACAAGGGCCATTCAGGAGAACATATGTCCGCAGCATACCAACAAGCGCCGAGCCGTGAAGATTTCGCGGCCCTGCTCGAAGAATCCTTCCTCACGAACGAGATCAGCGAAGGCTCGGTCGTGAAGGGCAAGGTGGTCGCGATCGAAAAGGACGTCGCGGTCATCGACATCGGCGCCAAGACCGAGGGACGCGTCGCCCTCAAGGAATTTGCCGGTCCCAACCGCGACCAGACGGTCCAGGTCGGCGACGAGGTCGAAGTCTATGTCGAGCGCATCGAGAATGCGCTGGGCGAGGCCGTCATCTCCCGTGACAAGGCCCGCCGCGAAGAATCGTGGGTGAAGCTCGAAAAGGCCTTCGAGGCCCAGGAGCGCGTCAACGGCGTGATCTTCAACCAGGTGAAGGGCGGCTACACGGTCGACCTCGACGGCGCCGTGGCGTTCCTGCCGCGCTCCCAGGTGGACATCCGCCCCGTGCGCGACGTCACCCCGCTCATGGGCGTGTCGCAGCCGTTCCAGATCCTCAAGATGGACCGCCGCCGCGGCAACATCGTGGTGTCCCGCCGCACGGTTCTCGAAGAGAGCCGCGCCGAGCAGCGCTCCGAGCTCGTGGCCAACCTCGAAGAGGGTCAGGTCATCGACGGCGTGGTCAAGAACATCACCGAGTACGGCGCCTTCGTCGATCTCGGCGGCATCGACGGCCTGCTGCACGTCACCGACATGGCGTGGAGGCGCGTGAACCATCCGTCCGAGGTGGTCACCATCGGCCAGACGGTGAAGGTGAAGATCATCAAGATCAACCACGAGACGCACCGCATCTCGCTCGGCATCAAGCAGCTCCTGGCCGATCCGTGGGAGGGCATCGCCGCCCGCTATCCCGTCGGGGCCAAGCTGAAGGGCCGCGTCACGAACATCACCGATTACGGCGCGTTCGTGGAGCTGGAGCCGGGCATCGAAGGCCTGATCCACGTGTCCGAGATGTCCTGGACGAAGAAGAACGTCCACCCGGGCAAGATCATCTCCACCTCCCAGGAGGTCGAGGTGGTGATCCTCGAGGTCGATCAGGTGAAGCGCCGCATCTCGCTGGGCCTGAAGCAGACGCTCCAGAACCCGTGGGAGGCCTTCGCCGAGAAGCACCCGGTCGGCTCCGCCGTCGAGGGCGAGGTGAAGAACAAGACCGAGTTCGGCCTGTTCATCGGCCTCGAGAACGACGTCGACGGCATGGTCCACCTCTCGGACCTCGACTGGAACCGTCCGGGCGAGCAGGTCATCGACGACTTCAAGAAGGGCGACATCGTGCGCGCCCAGGTTCTCGACGTGGACGTGGAGAAGGAGCGCATCTCGCTTGGCATCAAGCAGATGGCGGGCGATCCCTTCGCGGAAGCCGGCGAGTTCAAGAAGGGCCAGGTTGTCACCTGCGAGGTTCTCGAGGTGAAGGACGGCGGCCTGGAGGTGAAGATCGTCGACACGGATCTGACCACCTTCATCAAGCGCAACGAGCTTGCTCGCGACCGCGCCGACCAGCGCCCCGAGCGCTTCGCCGCCGGCGAAAAGGTGGACGCCCGCGTCACCCAGTTCGACCGCAAGGCGCGCCGCGTCACCCTCTCCATCAAGGCCCTCGAGGTCGCGGAGGAGAAGGAAGCCATGGCGCAGTACGGCTCTGCCGATTCGGGCGCGTCCCTGGGCGACATCCTGGGCGCCGCCCTCAAGGCCCGCACCGACAAGAAGTGACACGCCTCCCGCGTGTCATCCCGCCGGTCCAGACAGAGGACCGGACCTACGAGCGGCCGTAAGGCCGTGAGGGAAGGGGATCTACAAACAAGAAACCCGCGCGATCCGTCGCGCGGGTTTTTTATTGGCCTGATCCCTTGCCGCCCTATCTGCCTTCGCCATAGGGTGCAGCCTTCCGCGTATCCAAGAGACGAACCCAAGGGACGACATGATGTCCATTGATGCCGAAGCCATCGCCGACCGCCGCCGATTGCGCCGCAAGCTCTCCTTCTGGCGCGTGGCGGGGCTGGCGGGCCTCATCGCCGCCGTCGCCGCCCTCGGCTATGCGGCGGCCGACCGCGCAGGCTATGGCGGCGTGCAGGATCAGATCGCCCGCATCTCCGTGGGCGGCCTCATCACCGGCAACCAGCGTCTGGCGGACCTGATGGAGCGGGTGCGCGAATCGAGATCCGTGTCCGGCGTGGTGATCTCCATCAACAGCCCCGGCGGCACCACCACCGGCTCCGAGGAGCTCTACCGCAACATCCGCAGGCTCGCCGAGAGGAAGCCCGTCGTCGCCTTCGTGGACGGCACGGCGGCGTCCGGCGGCTACATCACGGCCATCGCGTCGGACTATATCGTCGCCCGGGAGACGGCCCTGGTCGGCTCCGTCGGCGTGCTGATCCAGTTTCCGGATCTCTCCGGCCTTCTCGGCCAGGTGGGCGTGAAGGTGGAGGAGGTGAAATCCTCCCCCCTCAAGGCGGAGCCCAGCCCCTTCAAGCCCACGTCGCCCGAGGCCCGCGCCGCCCTGCAGCAGGTAGTCAACGACACCTATGACTGGTTCAAGACCCTGGTGCGCGAGCGCCGCCGCCTGAACGAAGCCGAGCTGGAAAGCGCCTCCACCGGCCAGGTGTTCAGCGGCCGCCAGAGCGTGCCCATGAAGCTCGTGGACCGGATCGGCAGCGAGCGGGACGCCATCGCCTGGCTCGAGCAGGAGAAGGGCATGCGCCG
>DASQTM010000169.1:0-2908 GCA_035641875.1 Microvirga sp.
TCTGCGAAGGCCCGATCCCGGAACGCCCGATCCCGGAACGCCCGCCTGGCGATCTTGTCGGGGATGCACGCGGCGCATCCAACTTTACCGGTCGGCCGCGGCCTCGCAAGCGTCGGCGCCTGGGCCAATGCTGACGCTTCATGAGCCCCTAGCGCTGAAAGCTTTCGGCCGCACTCGGTGTCGTCAGGTAACCCTTCTCGGGCAACGATAGGATGCCGCTCGCATGCTCCAACGCGACTGCGATCAGGTCCGCTGGAAGCTCACGTCCGGATATGGTGACCGGTGGTGGTGCCTCGCGCCAGCCAGAGCCATACGCCCACAGATGGTCAACGGCGCGGTTCGCGTTTGAGAATGGGTTGCCGAAAGGCACCTTGCTCGCTTCCGCGAATAGGTCCGCCACGACGCGCGTCATCGTATCGGACAGGGCGGCGGCTCGTTCGGTATCGCCGGCGTCGAGACGATCGAGCATCAGCCTGAGAAGTGGCCCGAACGCGTTTCCGGTGCTGAGCAGCCAGCCGTCGTAGGGGCCGGCCGGCTGGAGCATCTCGATGTAGGCCCCCTCCGCCCCCCGTACGAGACCGACGGCATCGAAGCCCGAAGCGGCAACCGTGTCAGCGCCGCTCGTGTCCTTGAACATGGTGACGCGCGGATCTTCGGCGATCGCACGCATTGTATCCGGCTCGATCGAGCAATGGGTGACCTGGGGAAGCTGATAGACAGCAATGGGACCGCGCGTTTCGTCCAGGACACGACGGTAGTGTCGGAGGATGTCCGCTTGGCTCGCACCGGCATCGACGGGTGGACACACCGCGAGACCGCAATACTCGCCTGTCCGTCGCTGTGCCTTCTGCAATGCGTCCTCAATCGCCTGCGCTCGCTCGATCACGGCGTCCGTGGTCGGCTGAAGCGCTCCGACGAGAAACCGCCCGCCACGCAGGGCTTTGTGCTCGGCAAGGTGCAGTACATCGAGCAGTTGCTCGGGACGCATCTCCCAACCGTCCCCGGTCGAGCCGGCGAGGAGAAGCTGGCTGACCCACGGCCGGATGAATGAGAGGTGCGCAGCCATTCGCTCCAGATCGACTTCGACGAGCGACCCGGACTTCCGGTAATGAGTCAACAATGGGACCCACAAACGATCTACTTTCATCGCGGGGCTGGGCGAGGAGGTCATGATCAGGTCCTTCGAAAGGAGCCGGCGCCTTGAATGGATGCAGCCGCCACCACAGTCAGCCTGCCACCGGACGCCGTCAATCGGCCGCGTTCTCCCTCGGCTTGCGGCCAAACCGGCCGAGTAAACCAGGGCCGCGCTCGGGTCCGATCGAAGTCCGGTACGCATCAGCGTCGTTCACGATCAGATCGGACCCCACCAGATGCAGATGGGGGGTCCGCGGCTGCGCAACGGCTCTGATGCCAGCGCAGCCCTCACGTGAGCGATCCGCTCAGCCCGTGAGGCCCTCCCGGAGCTGATCGTACGCCCGGCGCACCGTCCCCATGCCGTAGATCCGCTCCAGGCGGCGCACGGTGAAGTGTCCGCGCGCCAGCGTCTGGAAGTGGTCGACGAAGGCGGCGTTGACGGCCGCGCCGCCGATCGCCCCGAGGATCGGGACGGCCTGGGCGGCGACCTTCTGGGAGACGACCATCCCGAACCGGGAGCCAATCTGGGCCAGCAGACGCACGATGGCCGAGGCACCCTCATCGACGACCCCGCGCCCGGCCATCTGCTGCAGGGCACGGGTGACGGACTTCGCCATGGCGGCGCGGACCGCGAAGTAGCCGGCCTCGTGGAGGTTGCCCGAGCCGGTGCGTCCGCCCAGGGCGAAGACCTCGAGGCAGGCCAGCGCCGTCGCGGGATCCTCGAGGTCCTCGCCCTCGCTCTGGGCGATCCGAGCGATCGACCGGAGCATGATCGTCGTCGAGACTGGGAGCTCCACCAGGACCGCCGAGAGGCCCAGCGCACCGCCCATGGCACCGGACAGGACCGCAAGCGCCTTGTGGACCCGGGTCTCAGGATCCCTGCCCTCCTTTGGGATCGTCCTGAGCGCGTACCGCAGAGCCCGGGTGAGCGCCGCCTGTGTGGCCCTCGACACCAGGTCGGACGCGGCCTGCGGCAGGGCATGCCCGAGAAGCTCGATCGGCCGCCCGGCCAGGGAGGACAGCCGGGCCACGTAGCTCGGTCCCTCGAGCGCCAGGACGGCCTGCCTCAACGCCTCGCGATCCTCGGCGGAGAGGGCGATCTCGGGCGGGGCAGCCCGGCCGGTGGTCGTCGGAGATGGCTCCCGCGAGTGCAGTTCCTGGCCCATGCTGTCTATCTGGGGATCCAGAGGCGCCCCGGACAGCCCCGCAAGCGTACAGCTTGACTTCGAGCTGATCTGCGGGGGCCGAAGGCGGCGATGCAGCCTCCTGCGGCCAAGGTCGGCCCCCGGGCTGGGACAGTGCTTGAGCGGAGCCCGCCGAACCTGCTTGCCCGTAGCCTTTGATCGCTCTGACTTGAGTCTTGAGGTACTCTGGAAGGGCCTTGTGCTCTCGAGACAACGGAGCGGGAGGAAACATGGACGTCGCCACTTGGCTGCATGGCCTAGGGCTGGAGCAGTACGAGCAGGCGTTCCGCGAGAACGACATTGACGCCGAGGTCCTTACCGACCTCACGGCGGAGGATCTAATCGGGCTCGGCGTCACCTCGATCGACCATCGCCGCAAGTTCCTGGCGGCGATCGCCGCGCTGCGCGTCGATCCGAGTCCCCAAGCGGGCTCACCCAAAGGTGAATCAGGCCCGCCTTCCGGATCCGCGCTGCCGCCTCCTATGGCGGAGCGGCGGCAGATCACGGTGCTGTTCTACGATCTCGTCGGCTCAACCGCGCTTGCGACCAGGCAGGACCCTGAGGACGTGCGCGAGGCGCTTAGCGCTTTT
>DASQTM010000170.1:0-2403 GCA_035641875.1 Microvirga sp.
GCATTGACGCCTATGGCTGCCCTTGTTTAAGCCCCAATAGGAACGGAGGAGTGTGAGATGGACGAGAGCATGGAAGTCGTCTGCGAAACGAGGGGCAAGGCAGGCCTGATCACGCTCAACCGGCCCTCGGCTCTCAACGCCCTCACCCTGACCATGACCCGGGAGATGCGCCGGGCCCTCGACTCCTGGGCGAAGGATCCGGCCGTCACGCGGGTGGTCGTGCAGGGCGCGGGCGGAAAGGCGTTCTGCGCGGGAGGCGATATCAGGCGTCTCACGGACCTCCTAAAGGCGGGTGAAAAGGACGAGGCGCTCGCCTTCTGGCGGGAGGAGTACCAGCTCAACGCTCTCATCAAGCGCTACCCGAAGCCTTACGTCTCCCTCATCGACGGTATCGTCATGGGCGGCGGCGTCGGGGTGTCCCTGCACGGCTCCCATCGGGTGGCGGGGGAGCGCTACCTCTTCGCCATGCCCGAGGTGGCGATCGGCTTTTTTCCGGACGTAGGCGCGACCTACGCCTTGCCGCGCCTTCCCGGCCAGACCGGCATGTACCTCGCGCTCACGGGCGAACGGGTCAAACGGGCGGATGCGGTGATGCTGGGGCTGGCCACGCACGCGGTGGAAAGCGCCGGCATGGAGACCCTGCGCGAGGCGCTGATAGCCGGAGAGCCGGTGGATCAGGCCCTGGCGCGGGCTTCCGCCGATCCAGGTCCCGCTCCCCTGGCGGCCGAGAGGGAGGTCATCGACGCCTGCTTCTCCGCCGGGAGCGTTTCGGCCATCCTCCAGCGCCTCGACGAAGCTTCGGCGGGAGGGTCTGAATTCTCCGCCAGGACCGCAGCCGCCATGCGGACCAAGTCGCCGACCAGCATGAGCCTCGCCTTCGAGCAGGTGCGCCGGGGAGCGTCCCTCGATTTCGAGGAGGCGATGAGAACCGAGTTCCGCATCGTCTCACGAATCCCCGAGGGGCACGATTTCTATGAGGGCGTCCGAGCGGTGATCATCGATAAGGGCAGCCAGCCCCGGTGGCAGCCCGCCTCTCTCGAAGAGGTGGATAGGGCTGTCATCGAGCACCACTTCGCCAGCCTGGGCGAACAGGAACTGGAGATCGTCTGATGGCGCGCAACGGCAGCCAGGGTCACGCCTCCGATGCTTACGCCTCCGACCGCATCGAGGAGCGGCAGGCCTCTCCGGCCGTCATGCGCTGGAGCGCCACCCTCATCTGGTTCATGCGCATTCTGGCCCTTCTCTGGATCATGAAGGGCCTGAGCGCCTGGGCCGTGATCCTCGGCGTCTGGACCCCGATCGGAAATTTCGAAGCGCGCTCCACAGGATACCAGGCGATCATCATCTATTTTGCCCTCATCGACCTCGTGGCGGCCGTGGGCCTCTGGATGGCGAGTTCATGGGGCGGGATCGTGTGGCTCCTGGCCATCATGAGCCACCTGATTCTCGCAGCCTTCTTCCCGGACATCGTCGTGAGCGGAATGCCCGTGACGATCTTTTTCCTGACGCTCATCACGGCTTACATGGCGGTGTCCTGGCTTGCCGCTCGGAGTGCCTGACGTTCTATAATGCTGTAGCCGCAAAGGCTTGCGGGCAAGTCTGGAATTGGAACTTGATCCTGGTCCGGGGCGCCTGATCGATCCCGGCCAAGCTCTTCACGCATAAGTGTCTCCCCAGAAACACAGTTCGGGGTTACAGACCGGGACGGAGCGGGTCCAGGAGCCAAGTGCCTGCCGGAGGCCGGTTTTGCCTTAAATTGGCCCCGATGTTCTTGGTTTTCGATACCGTTCCTTAATCCTATCCCGGCACTTATCGCTGGGAGCGGAGGCGGACATGGAATTCGTCCTCTGCTTTCGTTTTCGGTTCACATCCAACTGAGAAGAGCCTGCGCTCATGTTGTCTCGCCGTGCCCTCCTGACAGGATCGCTCGCCCTCATCTTCACTCCGGCGACTGCCGCCCTGGCGCAGCAATTCGCCCAGAGCCAGGCCGAGTGGTCGCAGAATTACGAAGCCGTGTCCCGCACCCGCGTGCAGCGGACCTCGACCCCCATGCTGTCGCCGGACGCGCTCGCCGCGACGGAGCAGATGGTCGAGTACTACCGCAACATCGCCGCCCGGGGCGGGTGGCAGCCCGTCCAGGGCGTGCAGGGGCTGCGCGTCGGCTCGAAAAGCCCGGCCGTGATGGCCCTGCGCCAGCGCCTCATCGTCACCGGCGACCTCGACCCGGCCGCAGGCGAGTCCCCGATCTATGATTCCTATGTCGAGGCGGCCGTCCGCCGCTTCCAGGCCCGCCACGGCATCAGCTCCACGGGCACCGTGACGGCGCCGACCGTGACCGCCATGAACGTGCCGGTGGACGCCCGCATCCGTCAGCTGGAGATCAACCTGGGCCGCCTGCGGGGC
>DASQTM010000171.1:0-3391 GCA_035641875.1 Microvirga sp.
CCTTGGGCATGACCGGCGTCTCGCTCCGGGTCCAGAGCGGGCTCATGCCGAGCGTCAGGAAGCCGATGCCGAGCTCTTCTCCCACAGCCCCTGCATCGGCGAGGTGCCGGGCCGTCTCCCCGACGGTCTCGTGCAGGGTCCTGAGGGGCGCGCCGGACAATTCGAACTGGCCGCCGGGCTCCAGGGAAATCGCGCCGCCGCCCGCCTCGTCGGCGAGGCCGATGGGATGGCCCTCCTCCATGATGGGAGCCCAGCCGGTGCGGCCCTGCATGCCCTCCAGGAGCGCGCGGATGCCGCGCCCGCCCTCATACGGAACGGGGGATGCATCGGCCTTGTAGAACGGGACCTTCTCGTGCTCGGTGCCGAGCCGCCACGCCTCCTGCGGCTTCTCGCCCGATGCGATCCACTCCACGAGTTCGGACCGCGCGCCAATGGGGGTCGTATCGGATACGTCCCGCGCCATGCATCACCTCATCCCATAAGCGCGTTCAAGGCGCGCCGATTCAGGTCGAGACTAGATAAGTGGGTTATTGCCTAGCTGCAATGAGGAACGAAGGTACAAACGGGCGGGGCCGAATCCTCAATGACGAACCACCATCTCGCCGACCGTCTCGGCGGACAGCCAATCGACAACGCCGGCGAGCGCGTCCCGGTTCGAGAGGCCGCGGCCGAGGGCTTCCGTATAGAGGGTGAGCTGATGGTCCGCGCTGGTGCCGCGGGCGACAATCCAGCGGGCGAGGTCGACCTCCCGCTCGCAGCCCAGTTCCCTGGCGTCCTCCGCCACCAGGTCGAGGGTCTCGTCCAGGATCTGCCGCACCGGCTTGGCGCTGCGGGTCCTCTCGTCGACAAAGCTGCCATGGATGCCGTAGCGCTGCGCCCGCCAGCTGTTCTCGTCGTTGATGGCCCGGGACGCGCCGGTCTGGCCGGCGTTGAGGGCCGTGTCGAGGCTGAGCCGCCGGACGAGACAGCGGTAGAGGGCCGCGATGGCGATGGTGTCGTCCACCCGGGTGCAGCTGTCGGCCACCCGCAGCTCCAGGGTCGGGTGCTTCAGGGACGGGCGGATCACCCACCAGATATAGCTGGAATTCTCGATGGCCCGGGCGGCCACCATGGTGTCGATGTAGCGCTTATAGTCTGCCTCGTCCTGGAACAGGTCCGGCAGGCCGGTGCGGGGCAACTCGCGATAGGCCGCCAGCCGGTAGCCGAGCAGACCCGTGCGCTGGGCCTGCCAGAACGGCGAGGAGGTGGAGAGCGCCAGCAGCAGGGGCAGATACGGCTGAATCCGGTTCATGATGCTGACGCGGGCCGACAGGTCCGGCACCTCCACATGCACATGCATGCCGCACAGGATGGTCCGGCTGCCCACCATCTGCAGGTCGTGCATCACCTTGCCGTAGCGGGGCTGGGTGTTGGCCCGCACCCGCGACCACATGGCGAGCGGGTGGGTGCCCGAGGCCATGATGGCGAGGTTGTAGTCCCGGGCGATGGCGCCCACCGAGGAGCGCAGGCCCGCAAGCTGCCCGCGAGCTGCGGCGAAATCCACCGAAGGCTTGATGGCGATCTCGATCTGGGGTTCAAGCATCTCGGGCTGGATGTCCCCGGACAGGTTGTCGCGGCAGGAGTCGAAGAACTCCTTCATGCGGGCCCGGGCGACATCGCGCTTCGAGGCGTCGTTCACGAAGTATTCTTCTTCGATGCCGAACTTAAAGTCCCAGCTCATGTGCCTGAGATCCTCTGGTGATGGTCGGAAGGCATGGTCGTGCCCGCTCCCTGCGGCGACGCCCCAATCTCCAGCCCAGGGGGGCGAGATTGAGGCGGATCGGCGTAAACCTGCGAAGCTTCGAAAGATCAGAGGCGGATTGGCAGGATCCGTCGTCGGACGATGGCGTCAGCGCCAGTCGCCGAGCACGGATTGGACGATCGCCAGCGCTGCCACTGCGGCTGTGTCAGCACGCAAGATCCGCGGTCCCAACGATACGCGAACACTCTTTTCGTGGGCGGCGACAAGCGCTCTCTCCTGATCGGTAAACCCTCCTTCGGGTCCCACGACAACGGCCAAACTGGGCTGCCGGTTCCCAAGCTTGGCCAGGGCCTGGACCGGGTTGGAGACAGGCGCATCCTCGTCGCAGAAAACGACCAGGCGGCCTTTCTCCAACTTGTTGATAAAACTTACCAAATTTTCCTCGTCCCGAATACCGGGAACCGACAGTATCCCGCATTGCTCGGCCGCCTCTATGGCGTTACTCCGCATGCGCTCGAGGTTGACCCTGGCGCTCTGGGTCCGCTGGGTCCGGACCGGCTGGAGAACGCCCGCTCCCATCTCGACCGCCTTCTGGACCATGTAGTCCAGGCGGGCGTGCTTGAGCGGCGCGAAGGCATAGATGAGATCGGGGGCCGGGCTCTGCTCGCGGATGCGCTCCACACAGACCAGATCGGCCGATTTGCGCCCCTCGACGGAGATCTCGGCCCGCCACTCGCCGTCCCGGCCGTTGAACACGAGAACCGCTTCGCCGCCTCGCAGGCGCAGGACGTTCAGCAGGTAATTGGCCTGCCCCCGGTCCAGGGCGGTCCGCGCTCCCGCCTGGAGCGGGGCGTCGATGAAGAGGCGGGGAGCGCTGAAATCGTAGGCGGCCATGAGCCCTCGGGGGTTGGAGCCCCAAGCCTTAGCAAGTTCCTCGCGGCCCGGGGAGAGGGGCCCACGGCGGCGCGCTCACAGAAAATTCAGGGATCTTCGGGCACATTCCGTCCGCCGGGGCGGCCATTCGCCCCTTGGCCTTGAGGCCTAGAGGCTGTAACAGAGCACCGTGCGCGAGACGTCGCGCGCTTCTTGAAGGGGTTTTCGCCGATGACGCACATCCGCTCGCACCTCCTGGCCGCGTTTGCCGCCGCCGGACTTGTCATGAGCGCCGCTCCCGCCCTCGCCCAGGCGAGCGGCTGCGAGGCGGGACAAAAAATCCTCGCCGAGCGCAGCAGCCTGGGTGAGCAGCTCAACAAGCTTACCAAAGGCGACGGCAAGAAGAAGCAGGTCGACGCCCGCGCCGCCTGCCCCCTGTTCACCAAGCTCGTATCCAACGGCGAGGCCGGCTTGAAGTGGATGACGGACAACAAGGACTGGTGCCAGATCCCGGATCAGGTGCTCGAGAATTTCACGCAGGCGCACAAGCAGCTCCAGACCGTCAAGGGCCAGGCCTGCCAGGTGGCCGCGAAGATGAACGAGATGGAAAAGAAGGCTAAGCAGGCGGCGGCGCAGCAACAGCAACAGGGCGGCGGCGGCCGGGGGCTCCTCGGCGGCGGCGGGCTGACCGGCTCCTATTCCATACCGAAGGGCGCGCTCTAAGGACCGATCCCCATGGATCGCCCCCTCGCCTCCGCTCTGCCCGACGCCGTTCGC
>DASQTM010000172.1:0-5865 GCA_035641875.1 Microvirga sp.
GCGGTGGCGTTGACCGTCTGGCCGGGCTTGAGGCGGCCGAGAAGGTTCTCCGGCATGGCGAAATCGAGCCGCACGCGGGAGAGATCGTCGAGGGTGGTGATCCGGGTTCCGGGCGCCACATAGGCGCCCAGCGACACCGAACGGCTGCCGACCCGGCCCGCGAAGGGCGCGCGGATCGTCAGCTCCTCCAGCCGGGCCTCGGCGCCCTTGCGCTGGGCCTGGGCGGAGGCGATCGAGCCCTCCAGGGACTTCATCTGGGCCGTCAGGTCCTCCACCTGGGCGCTGGTGCCCGCGCCGGTGCGGTTGAGGGCCTGGGCGCGTTCGAGCTTGATGGAGATTTCGTTGCGAAGGGCGATGGCCCGGTTGGCTTCGGCGGCGGTCTGATCGATCTCAGCCCGCCGCTCGGCGGCGTCGAACTGGATCAGCATGTCGCCGGCCTTGACCTTCTGGCCTTCCTGGAAGCCGATCTCGTTGACGATGCCGGCCACTTTCGCCGTCACGGTGATGGATTCGAACGCGCGCACCGTGCCGACCGACTCGCGCATTTCCACGATCCGCCCGGTCTTCACCGTATCGACCTCCACCGTCGCAGGGCCCTGCTGACCGCCGCGTCCGCCGCCACGCCCGCCGGGAGAGGCAGCCTGTCCGGCGGGCTTGGCCACATAGGCGCCGATCACGGGCACGTTGGCCAGATGGCCGCCCTGATAGGCATACCAGCCGCCGAAGCCTGCTGCCCCCAGCATGGCGATGACGGCAAGTTGACCGGACACACGCATTCTCGCTCCTCAGTCGGTCTTAAAACGGTCTCAAGTATCGGGATTGTTGTTGTACATATAACGCCGTGGCACGCGAACGTCCCCCGGGAAACACGATGTTTTGTATTACGATTTCGTAATCTCAAAATCCGTGACCGTGCGGAACCCGCCTTGACCGCGGCCCCTGCCTCCGTCATACCGGCTGGCGGGACACCTCTCCCCACCGAGAGGCGCCCATCTGTAAGGATGGAATATCATGACAAGCTTGCCCGCCGCGCGCCCCCGCGCGCCCTTCTTTTCGTCCGGCCCCTGCGCCAAGCGCCCCGGATGGTCCCTGCAAAACCTCAAGACGGATTCCCTCGGCCGCTCGCACCGGGCCAAGCTTGGCAAGGCGCGCCTGAAGCTCGCCATCGACCTGACCCGCGAGGTTCTGGAGGCGCCGGCCGATTACCGCATCAGCATCGTGCCCGCCTCCGACACCGGCGCGGTGGAGATGGCCCTGTGGTCGATGCTGGGCGCCAGGCCCGTCGACATGCTCTCCTGGGAAAGCTTCGGCGAAGGCTGGGTCACGGATGTGGTCAAGCAGCTCAAGCTCGCCGACGCCCGCGTGATCGGCGCGCCTTACGGCGAACTTCCCGATCTCTCCGGGATCGACGCAAGGACCCGCGACGTGGTCTTCACCTGGAACGGCACCACCTACGGCGTGCGCGTCCCGGATGCCGACTGGATCGCGGCGGACCGGGAAGGTTTGACCATCTGCGACGCCACCTCGGCGGCCTTCGCTCAAAAACTCGACTTCGCCAAGCTCGACGTGGTTACCTTCTCCTGGCAGAAGGTTCTGGGCGGCGAGGCGGCCCACGGCATGCTCATCCTGTCGCCCCGGGCGGTGGAGCGGCTCGAAACCTACAAACCCGCCTGGCCCCTGCCGAAGATCTTCCGCATGACCAAGGGCGGCAAGCTCATCGAGGGCATCTTCGAGGGCGAGACCATCAACACCCCGTCCATGCTGGCGGTGGAGGACTACATCGACGCCCTCGAATGGGCCAGGTCCATCGGCGGCCTGGAGGCCCTGGTGGCCAAGGCCAGCGCCAATGCGCGGGTGATCCACGACTGGGTGGCCCGGACCTCGTGGATCGCCAACCTTGCCAAGGATCCGGCCACCGCCTCCAACACCAGCGTGTGCCTCGTGATCGCCGATCCGGACGTGGTGGCGAGGGGGCCAGAGGCCGTGGCGCAGGTGGCCAAGGGCGTCACGTCGGCGCTGGAGAAGGAGAACGTGGCCCTCGACATCGGCGCCTACCGCGACGCCCCTCCGGGCCTGCGCATCTGGTGCGGCGCCACCGTCGAGCAATCCGACCTCGAAGCCCTGACGCCCTGGCTCGACTGGGCCTTCGCCCAGGAAAAGGCGAAGCTCGCCAGGGCGGCTTAGATGCTTTTCTCCCTCTCCCCTTCAGCGGGAGAGGATGGCTGGCGGATGCCGGCCGGGAGAGGGGCCGTTCTCAAGAAAGACACCGCCCCTTTCACCTCAGCTCCAACAAACCATTCATCCCCTCTCCCGACCTCGCTTCGCGAGGCCACCCTCTCCCCGCGGATCTCGGGTGTTCCCGAGATCCGCATACTCAAGCGTAAGTCGGGAACACCCGACTTACGTCGGGGAGAGGGCAAGCAAAGGTGCACCATGCAGGCTCCCCGCGTTCTCATCTCCGACGCTCTCTCGCCCGCCGCCGTGCAGATCTTCAAGGATCGCGGCGTCGAGGTCGACTTCCAGCCGGACCTCGGCAAGGACAAGGACAAGCTCGCCGCCATCATCGGCCAGTATGACGGCCTCGCCATCCGGTCCGCCACCAAGGTCACGGCCAAGATCCTCGAACAAGCCAGGAACCTGAAGGTGATCGGCCGCGCCGGCATCGGCGTGGACAATGTGGAGATCCCCGCCGCCACGGCGCGGGGCGTCATCGTCATGAACACGCCCTTCGGCAATTCCATCACCACCGCCGAGCACGCCATCGCCATGATGTTCGCGCTGGCCCGCCAGATCCCGCAGGCGGATGCGTCGACGCAGGCCGGCCGGTGGGAGAAGAACCGCTTCATGGGCGTCGAGCTCACGGCCAAGACGCTGGGCGTCATCGGCTGCGGCAATATCGGCTCCATCGTGGCCGACCGGGCCATCGGCCTGCGCATGAAGGTGATCGCCTTCGATCCGTTCCTGTCGCCGGAGCGCGCTCTCGAACTGGGGGTCGAGAAGGTGGAGCTAGACGATCTCCTGCGCCGCGCCGACATCGTCACCCTGCACGTGCCCATGACGGAGAAGACGAAGAACATCCTGTCGGCCGAGAACATCGCCAAGACCAAGAAGGGCGTGCGCATCGTCAACTGCGCCCGCGGCGGCCTGGTGGACGAGGCGGCGCTTCGCGCAGCGCTCGATTCCGGCCATGTGGCGGGGGCGGCCTTCGACGTGTTCACCGAGGAGCCCGCCACCGCGAACCCGCTCTTCGGCCATCCCAACGTGGTGTGCACGCCGCATCTGGGGGCGGCCACCACGGAGGCGCAGGAGAACGTGGCCCTGCAGGTGGCCGAGCAGATGTCGGATTACCTGCTCCAGGGCGCGATCCAGAACGCCGTGAACTTCCCGTCGATCACCGCCGAGGAGGCGCCGCGCCTCAAGCCCTTCGTGGCGCTCGCCGAAAAGCTCGGCTCGTTCCTGGGGCAGCTCACGGAAGCGTCCATCAAGGGCATCCGCATCGAGTACGAGGGCGCGGTGGCCGAGATGAACACCCGCGCGCTCACCTCGGCGGCGGTGACCGGCGTGCTGCGTCCCTTCCTGCAGGACATCAACATGGTGTCGGCCCCCGTGGTGGCGCGCGAGCGCGGCATCATGGTGGAGGAGGTCAAGCGCGAGAACGCCGCGCGGGACTACGAGAGCTTCATCCGCATCATCGTCCAGGCGGACGACATGTCGCGCCATGCGGGCGGCACCGTGTTCCAGGACGGCAAGCCGCGGGTGACCGAGATCCGCGACATCACGGTGGACGCGGAATTCGCCCCGCACATGATCTATGTGCGCAACGACGACAAGCCCGGCTTCATCGGCCGCTTCGGCACCCTGCTCGGCGATTCCGGCGTGAACGTCGCCACCTTCGCGCTCGGCCGCGACAAGCCCGGCGGCGACGCCATCTGCTTCGTGTCGGTGGACCAGCCCGTGTCCGATGACCTGCTGCGCCGGATCGAGGAGATCCCGCAGGTCAAGCGCGCCCGCGCGGTGCGTTTTTAGAAGGGGAGGTGGTCCTCGGGAACCGCGTTCCGCTCCGGCCTGCTCTGCCGCATCACGACGGCGCGCCGCGCTCTCCTGCCCACTCTTCTCAGGCTTGCCTGAGATGAGCTTTATGATGCGCAAGTCGGCGCTGTCCGAGCACTCCTCCCCCTTGTGGGGAGGAGATGGAGGTGGGGGTGTGAGCGCCGGACCTTCATAGGCTATCGCTCACACCCCCACCCTGGCCCTCCCCACAAGGGGGAGGGGAACCGAGGTGCCGCCTGTGAGAGTGTAGTGATGGATTCCCTTTTGCGGGACTGCGTCCCGACCCTCCGCTGCGCTCTGGCCGGTCCGGTCCGCAGGACCGGCAGAATGACACGAGACGATGAGCAGGCATTGGAGCTCTACCGCCGCTGCTCCGCGAGCCAGATGCCGCCGAGGACCAGCACGAGGCCCAGCGCATGGTAAGTGGCGAACGGCTCTCCCAGGAGCAGCACCGCGAGCAGGGCTCCGAAGACGGGAACGAGATTGACGAAGAGGCCCGCGCGGGCGGGGCCGATCAGCTCCACGCCGCGCATGAAGAAGATCTGCGACAGCAGGGACGGCATGATCGCCACATAGAGCAGGATGAGCCAGCCCGTGGGCGTGGGAAACTGCGCGGCGCCCTGCGCGATCTCGATGCCGATCAGGGGCAGGGAGCTGACGAAGGCCACCGCCGCCATGGCGGCGAAGAACACCAGCCCCGGCATGGCCGGGCGATGGCGCAGGCCCAAGGTATAGCCCGCATAGAACAGGCAGGCGACCAGCATCCACACGTCGCCGATGTTGAGCGACAGGGTCTTGAGGATTTCGAGATCGGCTTTGACCGAAACCAGCACCACCCCGACGATCGTGACGATCATGCCGAGGATCTGTAGGGGGATCACCCGGGCTCGGAAGAACAGCACGGTGCCGAGAAGCACGAGAACCGGAATGGCGCCCTGGAAGATGGTGAGGTTCACCGCGGTGGTGTGATGGGCCGCCGCATAGAAGAGCCCGTTGAAGGCGGTGAAGCCGAAGGCGCCCATGAGGATGGTGAACACCCAGCGGGCGCGGATCTTCGCCCATTCGGCCACCACCTGCCGGCCGACGAGCGGGATCATGACCGCCACCACGAACACCCAGCGCAGGCAGGTGAGCACCATGGGCGAGATCTCGCCCACGGCGAGCCGTCCCGCGATCGCATTGCCGCCCCACATGAGGGTGGTGAGGGTCAGAAGCACATAGGCCCGCCCCCACAATCCCGTCCGGAGCGAATGCAGGAATTTCATGGGGGACCGGACCTCGTGGCGCTTGCCGCCGGGCGCGGTTTCGTTAAACCGGCCAGGAGGGGAGGCGTGTGACGCTTATGGGCTTAAGGTTTCTGGTCGTCGAGGGCAATACGCGGGGCGCAAGGCAGGCCCACCGGCAGGCCTATGGACTCATGCCGTCGGAATCCTATGCGGCGGTGCTCCACGAGATCGACGGGGACGCGGTTTGCGACCTCGCCTTCCCGGCCGACGAGGGCGCGAACCTGCCCGATGCGGCGGGGCTGGAATCCTACGACGGCATCGTGCTCACCGGCTCGCACCTCAACATCTACGACCGCACCCCCGACATCCTGCGCCAGATCGATCTCATGCGGGCGATCTATGCCTCGCGCACGCCCGCCTTCGGCTCCTGCTGGGGACTCCAGGTCGCGGCCGTGGCGGCGGACGGGGACGTGCGGGCCAATCCGCTTGGCCGCGAGGTCGGCTTCGCCCGCCGCCTGACGCCCACCGAGGCGGGCAGGGCGCACCCCATGCTGGCGGGCCGGCCCGCCGCCTATGACGCGCCCGCCAT
>DASQTM010000173.1:0-2135 GCA_035641875.1 Microvirga sp.
GTGGCGCTGGCCGTCTCGGTGCCGGCAGGCTACGCCCTGGCGCGTCTCCGGCTGCCCTGGCGCACGGCGCTGATGATCCTGTTCCTGCTGCCGCAGGCGTTTCCGTCGGTGGCGATCTACATCAACGTGGCGCGGGTGTTCTACAGCATCGGCCTGACCGGCACCATCACCGGCGTGGTGCTGGTCCACGCGGCGCACGGCCTCGTCTATTCGGTCTGGATCGCAGCCGCCGCCTTTGCGGCCGTCGACCGGGACCTTGAGCTTGCCGCGCGCAACATCGGCGCGTCGCCCCTGCGCACCTTCATCACCATCACCCTGCCGCTGGCGGCTCCCGGCATCATGGCGAGCGCGATCTTCGTGTTCCTGGAATCGCTGGACGAATTCACCGGCACCTTCTTCGTGGGCGTGCCCCAGGTGACCACCCTGCCGCTTCTTCTCTACAACGCCAGCATGGGCGGCAACTACCAGATCGCCTCGATCACCGCGCTCATCCTCCTCGTGCCCTCGGTCCTGTTCATGTTCTTCATCGAGCGCTTCCTGAAGGCCGACGTGCTGAGCAAGGTCGGCCAATAGGCAAGGCGACGGAGCATGTTGAGAATCATCACCTGGAACATCCAGTGGGGCTTAGGCATCGACGGCAGGGTCGATCTCGCGCGCATGATCGCTGATGCGCGAAAACTCGCCGATTTCGATGTGCTGTGCCTGCAGGAGGTGTCCGACAATTTCTCCAGCCTCCAGGGCAATGGCGGCGAGAACCAGTTCGCTTCCCTGGCCGCGCTCCTGCCCGGCTACACGGCGGTGGAAGGCGTGGCCCTCGACGTGCCGGACGGGGCCGGAGGACGCCGCCGCTTCGGCAACATGATCCTCTCCCGCCTGCCCGTGGCGCAGGTGCTGCGCTACACCCTGCCGTGGGAGGCCGACAGCACCCGCAACATGCCGCGCTTCCTGCTCGACGCGGCGGTCGAGACCGCCTCCGGTCCGGTGCGGGTTATGACGACCCATCTCGAATATTCCTCCGACAAGCTGCGCCGGGCGCAAGTGGAGGGCATCCGCGAGGCGCACCGCACCGCCTGCGAGCGCACAATCACCGTGCGGGAGCCGGGTCCCGGCACCTACACGCTCTTCCCCACCGCCGCATCGGCGGTGCTGACGGGCGACTTCAACATGCGGCCCGAGAATCCGGTGAAGCGGCGGATTTCGGAGCCCCTGGCGGGCGGCGCGCCCGCCCTGGTCGACGCCTGGAGCGCAACTCATGGCGATGCGCCCCATCCCGAATCCTTCTGCCTTTACGAGCAGTCGAGCGGCCCGCCCCATTGCTGCGACTTCATGTTCGTGACCGAGGACCTTGCGCCGAAGATCGCCCGGATCGTTTACGACCAGAGCACCCAGGCGTCCGATCATCAGCCTGTGCTGCTGGAGCTCGATCTGTAGCGGCATGGGCTGAATCGGCTCGGCCCGACCGGGCGAGCGATCAAACCAGTGAACGCATCCCCTCTCCCGTGCGGGGGAGGGGGATCTGTCGCGCCTCCCGTGCTCTCTGGACCATCCTTCGAGACGGTGCTTCGCACCTCCTCAGGATGAGGGGGAGAGTTTCAGGCGCCTCTCCATGCACCCCACAGCCTCATCCTGAGGAGCATTGCATCGCAATGCGTCTCGAAGGACGAGGCGTCTCCAGAGAACGCTAGAGCCTCCTTCGAGACGCCTGCTCCGCAGGCTCCTCAGGATGAGGGCGGAGTGAGGCCTCTTTTCCCTCCCCTTGTGGGGAGGAGAGCTTGCATTGCGGGTGGGAATGGATCCCCTTCCCTCGCCTTCGGCTCGCCGGGGATGACACTTGAACTTGCACTCGCCGAGTCATTCCCGGCCGGAGCGGAGGGGAGGGGAATCCACACCGCTACCGTCACAGAAGGCAGCGCGGGTTCCCCTCCCCCTTGTGGGGAGGGTGAGCGCGAAGCGCCGGGTGGGGGTGTGAGCGATAGCCTATGAAGGTCTGGCGCAAACACCCCCCACCTCCACCTCCTCCCCACAAGGGGGAGGAGAGCCGGTCGCGCCAAGCCTACCCGACTTGCGCAAGAGGAAGCCCCTCTCAGGCAAGCTGAGATGGGTGGGCAGGAGAGCAGGGCGCGCTCAGTGCATGG
>DASQTM010000174.1:0-4447 GCA_035641875.1 Microvirga sp.
CGACTACCCGAAAGGGGCCGATAATGAGCATCCGTTTACGTTCATCGACCTTGAAAGGCGTCTTTGAGCCACGCCTAGGTTGACGAACGAGCATTCAATCCCCAATTCGCAGGCTTGACAGGCGGAATAGACAACACCCACAACCGTCTCAGTCCAATCGGCTTTCTCAGCCGGTCGCAATCTCAAGTGAGGAAAGGCGTCCTATGCCTTGGAGTAACCAAAGCGGCGGCGGCCCCTGGGGCCAGCGTGGCGGATCGGGCGGCGGCAAGAGTCCTTGGGGCTCGGGCGGCCCGCAGGGCAATGGAACGCCCCCCGATCTGGAAGACATCCTGCGCCGCGGCCAGGATCGCCTGAAGGACTTCATCCCCGGCGGTTCCATGGGGGGCAAGGGCCTGATCATTCTGGCCCTGGGCGTGCTCGCAGTCTGGCTGCTCACCGGCTTCTATACGGTGCGACCGAACGAGGTCGGCATCAACATGATCTTCGGCAGCTTCACCGGCACGACCCAGGAGGGCTTGCGCTACAATCTTCCTTATCCGATCGGCCGGGTGCTCAAGCCCAACGTCACCGAGCAGCAGCGGATCGAGGTGGGATACCGCTCCACCCCCACGGGCCAGGGACGGGCTCGCGACGAGATCCAGGAAAGCCTGATGCTCACCGCCGACGAGAACATCGTCGACATCGACTTCGATGCGGTATGGCAGGTCAACCCGGCGCGCCCGCAGGATTTCGTCTTCAACCTGCAGAATCCCGAAGGCACGATCAAGGCCGTGGCTGAAAGCGCCATGCGCGAGGTGATCGGCCGCCGCAACATCCAGGCCATCCTGACCACGGAGCAGGCCAGCGTCGCCCAGGAGGTGCGCCAGATCATGCAGGGTACCCTGGATGCCTATGGCGCCGGCGTCCTGATCAACGTGGTTCAGCTCCAGGCGGCACAGCCTCCGGCTGACGTGCGCCAGGCCTTCTTCGACGTCAATGCCGCCCAGCAGGACGCGGTCCGCGTCCAGAACGAAGCCGAGACCTTCGCGAGCCGCATCGTTCCCGAGGCGCGAGGCGAGGCCTCCCGCACCGTGCAGCAGGCGGAAGGCTACCGCGAGCAATCGGTTGCCGACGCGAGCGGTCAGGCTGCCCGCTTCCGTCAGGTCTACGAGGAATACCGCAAGGCGCCGGACATCAGCCGCGAGCGGATCTTCATCGAGACCATGGAGCGCGTCTTCGGTGGCGTCGACAAGATCATCGTCGACCAGAACGGGCAGGGGGTCGTGCCTTTCCTGCCGCTCAACCAGAACCAGCGCCCGCCGCAGCCCCAAGTTGGCGCAGCCGGCCAGCAGGGAGCCACGCGATGAACAACTCGACCCTTCGCACGGGCGTCCTGATCCTCCTGGGCCTTGCGGCCATCGTCCTCTACAGCTCGATCTTCGTCGTGCAGCAGACCCAGTACGCCCTGGTCCTGCGGTTCGGCGCGGTTCAATCCGCCATCGACCAGCCGGGGCTCAAGTTCAAGCTGCCCCTCGTCGACAACGTCACCTATTTCGACAAGCGGGTGCTCGATCTCGACCTGCCCGTGCAGACCCTGCTGTCCGCGGACCGCCAGAACCTGGAGGTCGACGCCTTCACCCGCTACCGGATCATCGACCCGCTCAAGTTCTATCAGGCGGTCGGCAATATCCCGTTGGCCAACCAGCGCCTGTCGAGCTTCACGAACTCGGTGATGCGTAACGTTCTGGCGAGCGCCTCCCGCGACGCCATCGTGCGCACCGAGCGCGGCGGTCTGATGAACCGCATCCAGGAAGACGTGAACCGGCAGGCCCAAAGCCTCGGCATCGAAATGATCGACGTGCGCCTCACCCGCGTCGATTTGCCGGCGGCAAACAGCCAAGCCGTCTATCAGCGGATGCGCACCGAGCGTGAGCGCGAGGCCGCGGACCTGCGCGCCAACGGCCAGCAGCGGGCGCAGACCATCCGGGCGACGGCCGAACGCGAGGCGACAATCATCCGCGCCGAGGCGAACCGGAAGGCCGAGGAACTGCGCGGTCAGGGCGATGCGGACCGAAACCGCATTCTGGCCGAGGCGTTCGGCCTGGACCCGGAGTTCTTCTCCTTCTACCGGTCCATGCAGGCCTATGAGGCCGGGTTCAAGGGAAGCGATACCCGTCTCGTGATCAGCCCCGAGTCCAATTTCTTCCGTTATTTCAACGATTCGACCGGTCAGCGGAACAGCGGGAGCAACGGCTCCCCGGCTCCCGGGACCACACCTCCGGCTCAGCCGGTTCCTGCCCGATAAGCTCTGATGCTCGACCTTGTTGCAGCCCTCGGCCTCGCTCTCGCGGTCGAGGGCTTATTGTTTGCCGCCTTCCCCGAAAGCATGCGTCGGGCCATGTATGAGGCGGCGCATAGCCCGAGCGACCGCATGAGGATTGTCGGCATCGTGTCGGCGCTGATCGGCCTTGCGGTCATATGGTTCGCGCGTCAGTTTGGGTAAGCTTGGCTGGCTTTCGGCGTGGTCGCCGCTTGAATGACGCGACCGACCCACAATCTATGTTCATGATCTCCATGAGAGGATTCTCGATGACTCACGCCATGAAGACAGCGCTGCCTCAGCGCCCCATGCGCCGGCTGGCCGCGTCCTGCTTCGCGGTCATGACGATCGTTGCGACTGCGATGCCTCTGCCCGCCTTGGCCCGTTCTGCGCCGGAGTCCTTTGCGGATCTGGCCGAGGAGGTCACCGGCGCCGTCGTCAACATTTCCGCCTCGACCACAGTCGAGGCCCGCAACCGGACCTTGCCCCAGTTGCCTCCGGGCACCCCCTTCGAAGACCTTTTCGAGGAGTTCTTCAACCGCCGCGGCCAGGGCAACAACAACAATAGCGAGGACAATGCTCCTCGCGCCCGCCGCTCCAACTCCTTAGGGTCAGGCTTCGTGATCGATCCTTCCGGCATCGTGGTGACGAACAACCACGTGATCGGCGACGCCAACGACATCAGCGTCATCTTCTCGGACGGCACGCGCCTCAAGGCCGAGATCATCGGCAAGGACTCCAAGGTCGATCTCGCCGTCCTGAAGGTGAAATCCGACAAGCCCCTGAAGGCTGTGAAGTTCGGCGACGCGGACTCGATCCGCCCGGGGGACTGGGTGATGGCCATCGGCAATCCCTTCGGCCTTGGCGGCTCCGTCACCGCCGGCATCGTGTCGGCCCGCGGCCGCAACATCGAGTCCGGCCCCTACGACAACTACATCCAGACCGACGCCTCCATCAACAAGGGCAATTCCGGAGGTCCGCTGTTCAACATGAACGGCGAGGTCATCGGCATCAACACGGCCATCCTGTCGCCCACCGGCGGCTCGGTGGGCATCGGCTTCGCGGTGCCCGCCTCCACGGCGGTGCCGATCATCGACCAGCTGCGCCAGTTCGGTGAGACCCGCCGCGGCTGGCTCGGCGTGCGCATCCAGAACGTGGACGACGCCACCGCAGAGGCCCTGAACCTCGGCTCCGCCCGCGGCGCCCTCATCGCCGGCATCGACGAAAAGGGCCCTGCCAAGCCGGCTGGGCTCGAGGTCGGCGACGTGATCGTCCGGTTCGACGGCAAGGAGGTCAAGGATTCCCGCGACCTGCCGCGCATCGTCGCCTCGACCCCCGTGGGCAAGGCGGCGGACGTGACCATCGTGCGCAAGGGCCAGGAGATGACCAAGCAGGTCACCCTCGGCCGGCTCGAGGATGGGGAGAAGCAGGCAAGCCTCCAGCCGCCCTCCACGGATACGCCCACGGCCACCAGGCAGGCTCAGGCCTTCGGCCTCAACCTCTCCGGCATGACCGACGAGCTCCGCCGCCGCTACAGCCTGAAGGATGATCTGAAGGGCGTGGTCATCACCCGCGTCGATCCCAATTCGCCTGCCTCCGACAAGCGGATCCAGGCCGGCGAGGTGATCGTCGAGGTCAACCAGGAGCCAGTCGCGGCTCCTGCCGACGTAACCAAGAAGATCCAGGACTTGAAGGGCCAGGGTCGCAAGTCCGCCCTGCTCCTCGTAGCCAACCCCCAGGGGGAAGTTCGCTTCGTGGCCTTGTCCATCGAGTAAGACGTCTTGGCTTCAGAACCGGAAAAGGCGGCTTCGGGCCGCCTTTTTCATGGAGTGGGGCGGTGGAGATCGGAAAACCCGACCGGCAGGCCCGTCAGAGGCCGAGCCAATACACCTCCTCAGGATAACTTGCGCAGGGAGACAGGAAAGGCCACGCTTCCTTCCTGCGATCCGGTCGTGCCCATTTTCGCGCGTTGAGTACCGTCGCATCCGGCTTCAGCACAAACATAGAGCTCAGCCGTCCGGCCGTCATGGCCGCCTGCGCTGAACAAGCAGCTCAACCCAGGGGGCTTTCTTTGCAGGCGAAAGACGCACAGCCATGAGCACGATCACGACCAAGGACGGCACGCAGATCTTCTACAGGGACTGGGGC
>DASQTM010000175.1:0-2501 GCA_035641875.1 Microvirga sp.
CGTGGCAGACCGTGTACTGGTGGTTCCGCCGCTTCGTCCGGCGCCTTTTGTTCCGCACCCTGCACGACGTGGCGCTGATGCTGGATCGCGAGCGGGCGGGGCGTGAGGCGAGCCCGTCGGCAGGGGTGATCAACAGCCAGAGCGTGAAGGCGCCGCATGCGCCAGGGGGAGGTGGATATGACGCCGCCAAGCGGGTGAAGGGCCGCAAGCGCCTCCCCGCCCCATAACTTTCAAAACGGGCTGTAAGCCTGCGCGGTTGCTCTCAGTGCCCGTTTGAGAATGTCACATGGGCTCTGATCGGAGTATCATCGGGTCCACATGGGCGGGATGTGGACCAATCAGCAGCGAGCGCGCCAGGCCCGCTTTGAGCGGCGTCCTGGCTACCCAACCGACCTGACGGACGAGGAATGGGAGCGCGTCCGTCCTCTCCGAGCTATGCGGGAGTTTGGGTGATGTGGTGGTCAGGCGGCGCGGGTTGATGGGCGCTGGGTGACCTCGGTCCCGTCGTGGAAGGTGACACCGGCGACGAGCTTCGGCAACTGGTTCTCGCCCTTCAGCCGCCGCCAGGTCTTCGAGGCGGCCATGAGGAGCTTGAAGACCATCAGCCGGGCGGTGATGGGCGACAGCGATCCCTTGGTGCGCACCGTCCTGTGCCGCACGGTCGCGAACACGCTCTCGATCGGGTTCGAGGTTCGCAGATGATCCCAGTGCTCGGCCGGGAAGGCGTAGAAGGCTAGCAGGGCGCCACGGTCCTTGGTCAGGCACTCGGCCGCCCGCGCATACTTGGCCCCATACTTCTCGGCGAAGACGTCAATGGCTGCTTCCGCCGCCGCTCGGGTCGGCGCGCCAGGAACCTCCCGCAGGTCCGCCTTCATCGCCGCCTGGACCGAGCGCGGGACCTTGTTCAGGACGTTGGCGATCTTGTGCACCCAGCAGCGTTGATGGCGCGTGCCGGGGTAGATCTCATCGAGCGCCGTCCAGAACCCGAGCGCGCCGTCGCCAACGGCAAGTTCGGGCGCGATCGTCAACCCGCGCCGCTTCACCTCGACGAGGAGCTCGCGCCAGCTCTGCGGGCTCTCGCGAACCCCGACCTGGAAGCCGACGAGTTCCTTCTTGCCCTCAGGGGTCGCGCCGATCAGGACCAGCATGCACTCGGCATGGCTTTCCATTCGGGCCTGCAGGTAGACCCCGTCGGCCCAGAGGTAGACGTAGCGCCGCGCCGAGAGGTCGCGAGCCTGCCAGCGCTCGTACTCGGCCTGCCATTCGGCCGTCAGCCGGGCGATCACCGAAGGCGACAAGTTAGGGGCGTCCTTGCCCAGCAGGGCGGCCAGCGCCTCCTGGAAGTCCCCCGTCGAGACCCCGCGCAGGTAGAGAACCGGCAAGAGCGCGTCGAGGCTGCGTGTCCGGCGCGCCCACCTCGGCAGGATCGCCGACGAGAAGCGCACCCGGTCCGCACCACCCACCGCGCCCCGATCCCGGATCTTCACCCGCGACACCGCGACCGGCCCGATCCCGGTCTGGATCAGGCGCTCGGGACCATGGCCGTGCCGAACCAGGCGATCACGCCCGTCCGGCAGCTTCAGCTCCCGCATCCCGGCCAGGAAAGCCTCGGCCTCCAGCTCGACCACCTGCGCGAGAAGCCGTCGTGCGCCGGCCCGCAGCACATCCGTCAGGGGATCCTCGATCGCGTCGGGCTGACGCAGGCGGACAACGTTGCTAGACGTGTTCATGGCGTATCGCTCTCCTTGAGAGGTTCTGGCAGGCTCGACACCCGCCTCGATACGCCGCCTCAATCCGCCGTCGTCACCCAGTTTCCGCCATAGCTCCATCGAAAGCTGCCCTTTGCTTAGCTTCGAGCGGCCGTCTAATCCGTCGTTCGGCGCACCCGATCGCGCTCTAAGGCAGACGTCAATCTGCCTCCCCGAGAGCGGACCTGCTGTTTTGGAGCGGGCGGCCGGTCGCCCTTTCGCACGCTGCCTAGCCTGGGATGCCTCCGCTCAACGCCGGTATGGGAGCCGAACGGAGCCTACAACCCCTAAGCAGCAGTGACGCAGAGCCGTACGCCGTGAGCGACCGCGGCCGAGTGAGCCGCCGTGATCTGATCCGAACCAGCGGCTGGCGGTTCCTGACTTGCGAGAAGATCGGATAATGTCAGCGCATTCGCCCATGCAGCAAGCGCTATAGCCGATCAGCCTTGGATGGAGTGAGATGGGCGTGGCGGGACGGGAATAGCGATATGACGATAAGCTCGAAGTTTGAGGGATGGGCGACCGAACCGCCGCGGCAAGATCCTTTGCTCCGCCCGTTTCGGCTGAAACGCCTTACTCTGAAAAACCGAGTCATGAGCACGAGCCACGCGAGCGGGCTCGAGGTCGACGGCTACCCGCAGGAGCGCTACCAAGCCTATCACGAGGAGAAGGCCAAGGGGGGCATCGCGCTCACGATGTTCGGTGGCTCATCCAACGTCGCTCCCGACTCGCCAAACATCTTCCGCCAGCTCA
>DASQTM010000176.1:0-4602 GCA_035641875.1 Microvirga sp.
TCTCGAAGCCGGCGAGGCCGACCTCCGCCACGTAAGCCGCGACGATCTCGCGCCGCTCGCTCCGCGGCACCCCGCGCTCGCGGAGGCCGAAGGCGATGTTGTCCGCCACGGTGAGCCAAGGAAACAGCGTGTAGGACTGGAACACCATGCCCCTGTCGGCGCCCGGACCCGTCACCGCGCGGCCGTCGAGGAGCACGCGGCCGGCGCTCGGGCGGTCGAGGCCGGCGACGATGCGGAGCAGCGTGGATTTTCCGCAGCCGGAGGGGCCGAGGATGGTGATGAAGTCGTTCTGCTCCACCTGCAGATTCGTGGGTTCGAGGGCCCGAACGGGATCGCTACCTCGCACGCCGGGGAAAACCCGCGACACGTTTTTGATCCTGAGAATATGGGTCATCGCCCCGACCTCATCTCGAAAGCCTGCACATCACCCCCACAGCCCTCATCCTGAGGAGGTGCGCAGCACCGTCTCGAAGGATGATCCAGGGAGCGTGGGAAGAGCGACGGCCCCCTTACCCGTGTGGGAGAGGGTCGCTCGCGTGAGCGAGACGGGGTGAGGGCAGGACGCTTGTTCAGTAAAGCGCCGACGCTTCCGCTCACCACCGCCTGTGCTCTATTCTGGGAGGGCTTTCCCTCACCCCTAACCCTCTCCCATCCGGGAGAGGGAGTTCCGTCGCGTCTCCCGCGCTCCCTGGACCCTCCTTCGAGACGCCTGCTGCGCAGGCTCCTCAGGATGAGGGTGAAGGGATGTGTCAAGCTTTGAGGATGAAGGCTGCGGAAGGTGTTGGCCCTGATGAGCCAGCCCCTGAGGATTGCGCCGGTCATGCGAGCCTCCAGGGAAACAGCGCCCGGTTGACGGCCTTGAACAGGAAATCGGAGATGAGCCCGATGATGCCGATGATGATGATGCCGAAGATCATCTGGCCCGTGGCCATAAGCGCCTGGCTGTCGATGATCATGTGGCCGATGCCGGAGGACGAGCCGATCAGCTCCGCCACGATCACGTAGGTCCACGCCCAGCCGAGCACGAGCCGCAAGGTCTCGGCGATCTCCGGCGCGTTGGCCGGGATGAGAACGCGCTTCACCACGCCCTGGTCCGTGGAGCCCAGGGTATAGGCGGCCTCCACCAGATCCCGGCGGGTGTTGCCCACGGCCACCGCCACCATCAGGATGATCTGGAACACCGAGCCGATGAAGATGACCAGGAGCTTCTGCATCTCCCCGATGCCCGCCCACAGGATGAGGAGAGGCACGAAGGCGGAGGCCGGGAGGTAGCGGGCGAAGGACACGAAGGGCTCGAGGAAGGCCTCGAAGGATTTGTAGGCGCCCATCACGATGCCGATGGGCACCGCGATGGCGGCTGCCAGCACGAAGCCGCCCATGACTCGCCAGACGGTCATGCCGATATCCCCGAGAAAGCCGAACCGCGTGAGCAGCAGCCAGCCGTCCTGCACCATGGTGATCGGATCGGCCAGGAAGGTGCGCGACACGAAGCCGCCCAGGGTCGCAAAGGCCCAGGCCGCCAGGAAGACGATGAAGAACGCCACGCCGAGCGCGACGCGCGTGCCCTGGCTGACCGGTTCGAGAGGACGGGGCATAGGGGATCCGCTCTGCCGTCCGGGCGGGCAACCGGCCCCGACGGCGACGAGAAATGGGAGCAGCGGCCCGTGGGGACGGACCGCTGCCGTTTTGCCTGGGGCGTTACTGGATGAAGCTTGTATCCGCCAGGGCGTTCATGTCGGGCTTCTGCTTGATGATGCCGGTCTCGAGCAGCAGATCGGCAGCCTCGGCCGAGAAGGTCTTGAACTCGCCCTCGAAGAACTTCTTGTTCGCCTCGCGATCCTGCCAGCGCAGGAACTGGGCCGACTTGCCGAAGGCCTCGCCGGTCTGCTTCACGTCCGCGCCCATGATCTCGTAGGCCTTGGCCTGATCCTTGGCGATCATGTCGAGGGCCTCGAAATAGCTGTCGGCGAGCGCCTTGGCGGCCTTGGGATTGTCGCTCAGGAATTTCGGCGTGCAGCCGAAGGTGTCCATGACGGCCGGATAGTCCAGGGTCGTGGCGATGATCTTGCCGGCCTGCGGGGCTGCGCGCACGGACGACAGATAGGGCTCATAGGTCATGGCCGCATCGTTCTGCCCGGCGATGAAGGCCTGGGCCGCCGGACCGGGCTCCATGTTGACCACGGTCACATCCTTCACGGAGAGCCCGTTCTTCTTCAGCATCCACGCCAGGACGAAATAGGGGGAGGTGCCGGGGGCGGAGGCCGCGACGGTCTTGCCCTTGATGTCCTTGATGGAGGCGATGTCGTTCTTCACCACCATGCCGTCCGCGCCGTAGCTCTTGTCGAGCTGGAAAATCTGCTTGGTGGGAACCCCGTTGGCGTTCCACACCACCCAGGTCTCCACCGTGGTGGCGGCGCATTGGATGTCGCCGGACTGGATCGCCAGGTGGCGGCTCGCCTGCGGCACCTTCTTGATCGTGACATCAAGGCCGTTCTTCTTGAAGATGCCGGCCTCCTTGGCGAGCGTCAGGGGCGCAAAGCCCGTCCAGCCCGAAATGCCGACGGTCACCTTCGTCTCCTGCGCGGAGGCGGACCCAGCCGCCAGCGCCAATACGGCCAAACCACCCAATACCGCCTTCATTGCAGTCTCCATTGCTGTCAGAACCCTTGTCTCGCTTATCCCGGCCGCACCCTCTGGAAGGTCTTGTGTCTGTCGCGCCGCCGGGTTGTCTTCAAAAAAGCGGCCGAATGGCACCATGCTCCTGCGTCGATGTCAAATGTATAGACATTTCAGCTGCCGCCGTTCTCCTATGCCGCAAGGTCAGGCGCGATCTCGATCAGGATCGCCCGGCCTCTGCCAGAGAGCTGGATCAACTCCTGGGTTGCTTCCAGGATCAGGGCGTCGAGCGCCTGGAGGGAATGGATCGTCCCGTCCAGCGTCACGTCGAAGGGACCATCCAGGGCGACGATGAAAGCCGCGCAGGTCTCCTCGGCCAGTAGGGCCACTCCGGATCGGACGAGCCGCGTCCGGTGCCTGAACCTCCCGCGCCGGGTCATCACGTTGAGATCGCGGATCGGTCCCGACAGGAGCCGCCCCACGGTCGCGTCGTCGCCAGAGAACGAGAGCTTGGAGGACGGTTCGTCAAGGATGATGGAAGCACCTTCCACATCCAGTTCAAGGCCGCCGCCCTCCACCACGATGAGCGTGCGGTCGATCCCGGGAAACGTCGAGAACGGCCCGTCGGACGCCACATCGGCCATGCTGATCCGCCACCCGAAGGTCTCGAACCCGGAACCTTCTGGAAAGGAAGCGATTTCCGCCGTGGTGCCGCCGCCGTTCTTCCACGGAACGCGGACCAGATCGTCATTGCGGACCACCCGCGCCACCATGGACTCAGTCCAGGCCCGGCAGATTGAGCCCGAACTCGCGGGCGCAGTCGATGGCGGTCTCATAGCCCGCATCCGCATGGCGCATGACCCCGGTGGCCGGATCGTTCCACAGAACCCGCTCGATGCACCTTGAGGCGTCTGGCGTGCCGTCGCAGACGATCACCATGCCGGAATGCTGCGAGAAGCCCATCCCCACCCCGCCACCATGGTGGAGCGATACCCAGGTGGCCCCGGAGGCGCAGTTGAGAAGCGCATTCAGCAGCGGCCAGTCGGACACCGCATCCGAGCCGTCCTTCATAGCCTCGGTTTCCCGATTCGGACTTGCGACCGAGCCGGAATCGAGATGGTCCCGGCCGATCACCACGGGAGCCTTCAGCTCGCCCTTGGCCACCATCTCGTTGAAGGCGAGGCCGAGGCGGTGGCGGTCGCCGAGGCCGACCCAGCAGATGCGGGCGGGCAGACCCTGAAACCGGATGCGCTCCTTGGCCATGTCGAGCCAGTTGTGCAGGTGCTTGTTGTCCGGCAGCAACTCCTTCACCTTGGCGTCCGTCCGGTAAATGTCCTCCGGATCGCCCGAGAGCGCCGCCCAGCGGAACGGCCCGATGCCGCGGCAGAACAGTGGCCGGATATAAGCCGGCACGAAGCCTGGGAACGCAAACGCGTCATACACGCCTTCTTCCTTGGCCATCTGCCTGATGTTGTTGCCGTAATCGAGGGTGGGCACGCCGGCGCGGTAGAAATCCAGCATGGCGCGCACATGCTCGGCCATGGACTGCTTCGCCGCGTGCTCCACGGCCTTCGGATCGCTCTCGCGCCTTGCCTCCCACTCGGCAAGCGTCCAACCCTTGGGCAGATAGCCGTTGATGGGATCATGCGCCGAGGTCTGGTCGGTGACCGCATCGGGGCGGATGCCGCGGCGGTAGATCTCGGGAAAGATTTCGGCCGCGTTGCCGAGGAGGCCCACCGAGACCGGCTTCCTGTCCCGGCAGGATTGCTCAATGATTGACAGCGCCTCGTCGAGCGTGTCGGCGCGCTGGTCAAGATAGCCTGTTCGTAGGCGCATCTCGATGCGGCTCGGCTGGCACTCCACCGCGAGACACGAGGCGCCGGCCATGGTCGCGGCCAGCGGCTGCGCGCCGCCCATGCCGCCGAGGCCGCCCGTGAGGATCCAGCGGCCGGAGAGATCGCCGTTGTAGTGCTGGCGGCCCACCTC
>DASQTM010000177.1:0-6348 GCA_035641875.1 Microvirga sp.
CCCGCCGATCAGAAACCGAAAAGTTTTCAGCCGCTCGTCCCGAAGCGCGAGGCCCAGGGGCTTGAGGGCTGCGGCCCCTTCGTATGTCAGCACGTCCGAATTGTAATCGAAGGTGATGCGGATGTTCACGGACGGGAGATCGCGAGTATCCTTCAAGACCTGATCCTCGCGTCCCGGCTCCACGACGATCTGGCGCGTCATCGTGGCCGGACGCGCTCCACTGAGCGAGCGGGTCAGGGGCTTTTGCGGCGGAGCGAGACTGCGCACGAGATCTTCCGCATTCAGATTCTGCCCCCAGGCAGCGGAAGGAACGACGAAGGCGAGGAGGATGCCGAGCGATAACCTGTTCATGGCTGCGTTTCTTTGTTTTTTGACGTGCTGGAAGTGATGTTGAGTGGTGAGCCTATTGGACTTCGATCTTGATCGCGGCGCGGCCCACGATTTCGCCTTTGACCTGCTGCAATCCCTTGTGAACCGACGAGAGGTCCACGGGGCCTGCTCCCTGCGCGTGAGGCGCAGCCTTGCCGGCCTGCGCTTCCTCCACGCGGATCTGGCGGGCATGCGCCTTAGCCTCCCGGGCCTCCAGGGCGATTTGCCGGGTCAAGCGTCCCGTATAATTGCCGAGATCGGTAAACCCGTTGGCCTTGTGGTCGGTCTCGAGGCCCCGCGTGGACGTCTTGGAGGCGTTGCAGACGGCGATCACCGTTTCGGTGCCGCGATCCGCCAGCCGGAACTTGAACGGCGTCGAGCTGTCGCCAAAGCGGAACTCCTGCTTGGCCCGGATGAAATTGTCGGGCTGGAACTTGTTGGGAAACAGCACCGTTCCGACGCCTTTCGAATCCACGTTGATCAGGGTGAGGCTGCAACTTTCCTGAGACACCACGGTGAAGACAGCCGGGTCATTCTGCCGGTACGTATTGCGATCGGACGTCAGCGAAATGTCGAAGGTGCGCGTCACGTCCTTGGAGCCTGCGCTCACGCGCGCCACGTCGACCGGATGGCCTGACCCGGTGAGGGTGACAGCCTCGTCATCGGTGACGCTCGGAACGAGACTTGCGAAATCCCCTTCGAACTGGTCGCGCGGAACGAGGCCCTGGTCCAGGCGGCGCACGAGGCTCAGGGCCTTCGACCCGCCGGCCATGGCGGCTTCCCGGAAATCGTCCGCCTTCAGGCCGAACTCGGCGGCCGCAAGGCGCAGATCGACCGTCGCCTCATACTTCGCTGCAAGGGCATTGATCATCTCGATGCCGTTGAGCTTGAGCGTGGGGTCGAGGCCGGCCCGAGTCATGGCCTGGCGGAACCGGATCGTGTCTTCCTCGAGGATCTTGTCCATCTGTTCGGGGACCGGGTAGAGCGCGTCCACCGCCTCGCGGGTCGATTTCGAGAACCCGCGATCCTGAAGGACGAGGGGGCGGATCTCGTCCCGAGCCTTGCGGATGCCCTGATCGTGACATCCCATGCAGGAGATGCCGTTGGTCACCGTGAGATCCTTGCGCGAGAGGTCCCGGACGATCTGCGTCGGGCCCTTGCTGATCATCTGGCCGCGGGCGGTGTTCAGGTAATAGCCCTGAAACCCGTTCGGCAGGCTGAAGAGCGTCTCTCCGCCGTCATGCTCGAAACCGTCCTGGCCGCTGGGCCCGAGCGGGAACTTGAACAGGCTCTGGCGCTCCCGGTTGCCGCCGAAATCGTAAGACGTCCAGAAATACCCGTTGCGGCTCTGATGGCGCTCGATGAGACGGTTGTTCTGGGATACGCCCGACTTCTGGAAGCCCGCGCGCTGCGCCAGGAAGCCCCTGAGGTTGGCTTCGATGTCGACGCCCTGGTCGACTTGGAGCCCCTCGAAGGTGTCGGGGAGCCTGAGAAGATTGGTGTAGAGCGGCGGCTGCGCGGCCGTGAAGGCGAACCAGTCGGCGCGGATATAAGGGAGCTGTGTTCCGGTCGCGGTCTGAATGAAGCGGAACATTGGGGCGTCGGGCTGCACGCCGTAAGGGTACGCCCCCAGCACGGTATCCCAGTCGCTCTCCCTCCAGCCGAGATCGTCGAGATTGATGCGGATGATCGTTCTCTCGGGATCGATGGTTTCGAGGCGAATGATGTTCGAGGAGCGCCCGAGGCTGTTGATCAGCTTCACGGCTCCCTGGCGGTAGACCTCCATCTCCTTGTCGTCCGCGCAGGCGTCGAAGAGGTTCGCCAGGGTCAGGTAGCGGGAGCCGCGCACGCGATGCTTGGGTAGGGTCTCGATATCCCTGGCGATCGCCGCCACGATGGTCTTGTGGTCGATGAAGGGGCGGCTCGAGCAGGCGGCCGTGCTGGTCTTTCCGAGATTCTCGACCCAGTCGCGGATCGCCTTCAGATCGGCCTCGGTGATGGTCGGCACCTCGAGATCGGCCTCATAATAGAGGTCGTAGGGCATTTCCTTGTTGGTGAGCTGGTTGAACAGCTTGGAGCCGTCGGGGTTGCCCGGCAGAACCAGGTGCGGCGACTTGGCCATCTCCTCGAGCATCAGCACGTTGCCGAAATTCTTGGCCGGCGTCTGACGCTTGGTGAGCCTGCCGTCCTGGTGGCATCGCGCGCAATGCTTGTCGAGAACGTCGAAGGCGAGCTTTGCAACCGGATCGGTCGGAACCGGAATTTCGGCCGACAGCGCCGACCCCGCCGCCACTGAAACGAACGCCGGCAGCAAAAAGCCGGCCAATAATAGCCTTAAGGAAACGCGCCCCACATGAACCCCCGAATTCTTAGTGGGCTTACCTTAGATGAAGCTTCTGTGGGTTCCAAGATTAGGATTCGAATTTTTCTTTATCCATCCGAGTTATCGAACCTGCGATTTTCTTCAGCCCCGCCACAGGTGAAGTAATCAGTAAGCATGAGCAAGCTGTTCATGGCGGCGCATCGCATAACCTTGCCGAGGGGCTCCGGCAGGTTATCGTCCGGCCCCTGAACGTGAACCTGGGGATCAACGGGATCGCAATACATGAGGCTGCAAGCTCATGCTGCCGGTCCCCAGGTTGAGATCGGGCAGACGCGCCAGCGGATGCTGCCATCTACATTGCGATGCCCGGCATCCGGCTCCACGTTGCACGATACGATTGCGCAGCGGCTTGCATGGCCACAGGGAATCCCCCGCCCTGCGGCGGGGCTCTTGGACCGGCCGTTACTGCGCGATCCCCGTCGGGGCCGAGGCGCGCCGCTCGGTGGGCGGAAGGCGCAAGGTCTGCGCGATCTCGGCCTCGCCCACGGGTTCGGCGAGGGAATTGCCCCCGATGAAGGCCTCGATCGCGCCTGCCTCCACCAGGTAGGTCCCGTCATCGAGATGAAAGCCGAGGGATTCCACCGGCGCCCGCAGGGTGACGCGCCTGGCCTCGCCGGGCTTCAGGTGAATCTTCTCGAAGGCCTTCAGCTCGCGCAGGGGGCGGCTGCGGCTCGCCACCGGGTCGCGGGTATAGAGCTGCACCACCTCCTGGCCGGGGCGCGATCCCGCATTGGTCACGGTGACCGACACCTCCAGCATCTCGCCCGCCGCAAGCTGCCGCTTGGCGATGGCCGCATCCGCATAGGTGAAGCGGGTGTAGCTCAGGCCCCAGCCGAAGGGATAGAGCGGCGTGATCGCCTCGTCGATGTACTGGAGGGTGAAGCGGTTGTCCGGCTTGGTCGGGCGGCCGGTGGGCAGCCGGTTGTAGTAGAGGGGGAGCTGCCCCGTGGTGCGGGGCCAGGTGACGGGGAGCTTCCCGCTGGGGCTCTCGTCGCCGAACAGCACGTCGGCGACGGCAGGTCCGCCCTGGGTGCCCGGATACCAGGCCATGAGGATCGACGGAATCCGCTCCGGAAGGCTGCCCAGCACCAGGGGGCGTCCACCCATGATGACGAGGGCCACGGGCTTGCCGGCGGCGGCGAGCGCCTCCAGCACCTCCGCCTGCCGGCCGTTCGGCTCCATATAGGCGCGGGAGGCCGCCTCGCCCGATAGCTCCTGCGGCTCGCCGAAGACCGCAATGACGAGATCGGCGTTGCGGGTCGCCGCGACGGCCGCCGGGAGCTGGTCCGTCGAGCGGCAGAAGAGATCGCAGGCGGGGGCATGCCGCACCTCGATCCCGGCGGAGGCGGCGCGCTCGCGGATGCCCTGGAGGATCGTGACGCTGTCCTCCTTGTGGCCGCGGGCCGCGTGGGGGCCCATCTGGTCGTGGGGCGCGTCGGCCAGGGGCCCGACCACCGCGATGGAGCGGATGCCTGGCCGCACCGGCAGCACGTCGCCCCGGTTCTGCAGCAGCACGAGGGTTTCCCGGGCGACCTCGCGGGCGACCTGGCGCGATTCCGGCGAGGGGAAGCCTGCATCGACGCGGGTCGGGTCGATGTCGGGCTGGTCGAACAGGCCGAGGCGGAATTTGGCGCGCAGAATCCGGCGGACGGATTCGTCGATCACGCCCTCGGGCACGCGCCCGGCGTGCACCTCGTCGGGCAGGTGCGTCACGTACAGCTCGCCCATCATGTCCATGTCGACGCCGGCGAGGATCGCCTTGCGGGCGGCCTCCGCTCCGTCCGCCGCGATGCCGTGGCCGATGAGCTCGCCGATGCCGACCCAGTCGGAGGTCACGAAGCCGTCGAAGCCCCATTGCCGGCGCAGCACGTCCGTCATCAGCCAGGGATTGGCCGTGGAAGGCTCGCCGTTCAGGGCGTTGAAAGCCGCCATGAAGCTGATCGTGCCCGCGTCCACCGCGGCCCGGAAGGGCGGCAGGTAGGTGTCGTACATCTCGGCGCGGGGGATGTAGGTGGTGTCGTAGTCGCGCCCGCCCTGGGGGGCGCCGTAGCCGGCGAAGTGCTTCACCGCCGTGGCGACGCCGCCCTTGCGGAAGCCCTCCACGCGGGCTGCGGTCAGGACCGAGCCGAGATGGGGGTCCTCGCCAAAGCCCTCCACGATGCGTCCCCAGCGGCTGTCCCGGGACAGGTCCGCCATGGGCGCGAAGGTCCAGTTCACCCCCACATAGGCGGCCTCCCTCGCGCCCCATTCGGAGGCGAGCCGCGAGATGCGCGGGCTGAAGGCGGCGGCCTCCCCGAGGGGAAGGGGGAACTGGGTGCGGAAGCCGTGCAGCACGTCGAGCCCGAAGAGCGGCGGGATCTTGAGCCGGGACTGGCGCGCCAGGGCCTGGGCGCGGGCCACGTCCTGGGCGCTGTTGAAGTTCAGCAGGGACCCGGCCTTGCCCTCCGAGATGTCCTCCCAGCGGAGCGGCGGGCCATGGGAGACGAGGTTCAGCTGTCCGATCTTCTCTTCCAGGGTCATCTGCGCCAGGAGGTCGTTCACCCGGCGCTCGATCCCCTCCTGCGCCTGAAGCGCCGGCGAGGTCAGGAGGAGAGCCGCGATGACGCCGAAGCGCGCCAGACCCGGAACACACGAAAGTTGCACGATCATCTCCCTCACGTCGAGCGACAGGATGCTGTCGCGACAGCCGTCCGAAGTGGCGTCTGCAGGGCGTCAGGTCAATGCAAATGTTGGAGCAGCGTGCGCAAAGAGCGGGGATGGGTTTTGCGACTGGCTGGATTGCAACGGCGTCGCGACCTTGACGGCACAGCGGTTTGTGGCCTCGCGGGTTTGTGGACTCGTGCAACTCTATTATGTTGTGAAGTCGGGACCTATGCGGAGGCTGATATGCGTTGGATAAGGATCCTTTTGATCATCGCTTCCCTGCCGATTGCGGCCGCGACAGTCTTCCTAGCCGTCGAGTTTGCCTTCGTCACCGCTATATACGGTTTCGATCCGACATTCGGCCGGTTCGACGCCGTGCGGTGGAAGGCACAGGGCAGCGACGAAGGCAATCCCAGTCCGCGCTATCGCATGTTGGGGAGTATTGAGGAGCGATTGAGGCCCGGAATGACCCGTGTCGAGGTCGAGGCTTTGCTGGGCGAACCGGACGAAAGGCACGGCCTTGATTATTACTACGGGCTCGGGACCATGTTTCCGGGCATCGATTACGATTCGCTCGTTATTGCATTCGACGTTGCCGGCAAATTGAAGAGCTATCGCATCAGCCAAGGGTGACGCCTTGGCCGCCGGTCACGACAAAGCCGCCGCCATCAGAGGAACTTCCGCCTCCTTGGCCGCCGCGGCGAGCGCCGCGAAGAGCCGCTGCTGCGGCTTCTTCCAGAACAGAAGCTCCGGGTGCCATTGGACGCCGAGCAGGAACGGCCCGCTCTCGTTCTCGATGGCCTGGACGATGCCGCTCTCGTCCCGCGCGGCGATCCGCAATCCCCGTCCGAGCTTGTCCACCGATTGATGGTGGAGCGCATTCACCTGGCACGGATTGCAGCGCAGGATTCCGTTGAGGCGGGAATCCGCCTCCACCGTCACAGTCTTGCGCG
>DASQTM010000178.1:0-2233 GCA_035641875.1 Microvirga sp.
GCGACCCCACCTTCTGCTGAGAATCATCAATGAGTGCTTCCCCTCCGACGATCGCGTTCTGTCAGGATTCCGAACTCGGTTACGAGCGCAGCCGCACCCGCTTCTCCTCCGGGGAGGGGCTCGCCCTCGATGACACCTACCGGCTTGCGCACCTGCCTCTGGTCGCGCCCGACCATCCGCGAGTCATCAGGACCCGCGAGGGCTCATCCTACGTGATGGGGCGGCACGAGCGGGTGTTCTCCCTCGTCCTGCCGGTTCCTGCCGACGCCCTGATCCGGTCGCCGGCCTATGGCAGGTTGAACGACGAGATGAAGGCCGCGCCTTTTTCGGGCAAGATCGCCTGGGATGTGCTGGACCGGCGGGGGGACAAGCTTCACGCGACGATCTGCGGTTCGCTTTCGACCGGCCTGCCGCCCGTGCTCGATCAAGACCGGCGGCGGAAGCTGACCCGGTTCGGGCCTGTCTCGGTCGAACTGCGTGGGCTGTTTTCCGGCAATGTGAATCGGGGCCGCCTGTACCTGCGGGCCTATCCCGAAAGCCGGAACGGCGAAAACGTCTTCCGGCAGATCCAGCGCAGCCTGGGCGGCCGCGAGACAGACCTGTACGTGGTCGGCCTCTACAACATGACCGACGACCTCGATGCCGCCGAGGCGGCGGCTCTGGCCTCCCTCATCGACCGCTGGTGGGATCGGACGATCCTCCGATTCCAGGCCGATCACCTCTGGCTCATGGGGGCAAGCGACGATCTGGTGCTGGACTCGGCGGTCGAGGAGACCATCCCGCTGGCGTGAGGCGGGAGATCAGCCCGCCTGAAGCTTGCCCCGCTTCAGGTGCTCGTCGAGGCGCGGCATGATCTCGACGAAATTGCAGGGGCGGTGCCGATAGTCGAGTTGGTTTGCCAGAATCCCGTCCCAGGCGTCCTTGCACGCGCCGGGAGAGCCCGGCAGCACGAAGATGAAGGTGGATCCGGCAACGCCCGCCGTCGCCCGGGACTGGATCGTCGAGGTGCCGATCTTGTCGTAGGAGATGCGGTGGAACACGGCGGAGAAGCCCTCCATGCGCTTCTCGAACAGGGGCTCGATCGCCTCCGGGGTCACGTCGCGGCCGGTGAATCCGGTGCCGCCCGTGGTGATGATCACGTCGACGGCGGGATCGTCGATCCAGCCCTGCACCTTTTCACGGATCGCCTCCACGTCGTCCGGCACGATGGCCCTGTCGCCGAGCCTGTGGCCTGCCTTCGTCAATCGTTCCGCGAGCGTCGCGCCGGATTTGTCGTCCTCCGGGGAGCGCGTGTCGGAGACGGTCAGCACCGCGATGCTGAGAGGGATGAAGGCGAGTGTGTCGTCGATGCCGGGCATAGGGGGCTCAAAAGGTGACAGAGCTCACTTTACGCTCTCTCATTCCTGTTTCCAGAAGGCATTGCGTGAAGAGCCGTCATGCCCGGACTTGTGCCGGGTATCCACGCCTTCAAGGCGCCATAGCTCAAAGACATGGATGACCGCAACAAGTGCGGCCATGACGGCAGGGGAGCAGCCTCAAAGCCTGGCGGCCCGGAAGGTGTCGCAGGACTGGACCGTTCCGCTCTTCAGGCCCGTCGTGAGCCAGCGCACGCGCTGCTCGGAGGAGCCGTGGGTGAAGGAATCGGGCACCACGCGGCCGCCGGATTGCTTCTGCAGCCGGTCGTCGCCGATGGCTTCCGCGGCCCGGATGGCTTCCTCGATGTCGCCCTGCTCGAGGGACTTCCAGCGCTGCTGGGAATGGTGCGCCCAGACGCCCGCGAGGCAATCGGCCATCAGCTCGACGCGCACGGAGAGCTGGTTGCCTTCCGCCTGCCCCACCTGACGCTGGCGCTCCTGGACCCGGGGCAGGATCCCGAGCTGGTTCTCCACATGGTGGCCGACCTCGTGCGCCAGCACATAGGCATAGGCAAAGTCGCCCCCGGCCCGGAAGCGGCGCTGCATCTCTTCGAAGAACGAGAGATCGATGTAAACGGTCTGATCGAGGGGGCAGTAGAACGGCCCCATGGCCGATTGCGCCCCGCCGCAGCCGGAGCGGGTGGAGCCGGAGAACAGCACGAGCTTGGGCGGCTGGTATTGGATGTTGGCCTGCTGGGGCAGCACGGTCTTCCACACGTCTTCCGTGTTGCCGAGAATGGCGGCGGCGAAGCGGCCTGCCTCGTCCTGGGGCGCGCCTTGGCGGCCCTGCTGCTGTTGTTGATAGCCTGAGCCGCCGC
>DASQTM010000179.1:0-4397 GCA_035641875.1 Microvirga sp.
TCGCCCGCGCCCATGGGCCCGTGCGCCTCGATCTCCCGCCGCACCTCCTCGATGAAGGCGCGCCTTTCCTGCCCGAAGCGGGCGAGCCCGCCATAGGTGCCTTCGCCCCGCGCCGCCCGCGCCATGCGCCAGCGGAAGAGCGGATGCAGGTCGAGGCGAATCAGGGAGGCCTCGTGCCCCCAGTATTCGAAGGCCGCCCGTTTCTTCGGATGGTAGGCGTTCCGGTCGAGGAGCTCCCGCTCATAGGCTCCCAGCCGCGAGAACAGCGGCATGTAATGGGCCCGCACCAGCACGTTGACCGAATCGATCTGGAGGAGATGCGAGCGCTGCAGCACGCGCGCGAGCTGGCGCGCGCCCGAAGCCTCGGGTCTGGCCTCGTGGAAGCCTTGGGCGGCGAGCGCAATGCGGCGGGCCTGGGCGAGGGAGAGCTTGGTGCGGGGCGCCATGGGTGAACGATACCGGAACATGCACAGCTAGCGCGATGGGAGCAGTTTCCGCAACCCGGTCGGGCCATGCTTATCCCCGGCGAAGTGCAGGGAGGTTTGCGGCGTCATGTGGGTTCCCCTCCTGGCAGGCTCACGCCCGCGACCGCTTTGCTCCGGCCGATCCTTTGGATCGGACCGGCGAGCCGCAGGCGAGGGAAGGGGATCGCCGTCAGGATGAGGCGCCATCCTCCCTTCCCCTTGCGGGGAGGGGAATCTCTCATGCGTAGGACAGCCATCGGTTCCCCGACTCATGGAACCATGGGTGGATTCATGGCTTAGGCCCGTCTTCGGCAGGAATGCATATCTGCCCTGCGGCACGCGGCAAGGCACAACGGGTCATGCTCCGCTAGATCTCTCGGCCGGAACGCGATGGACACCATGGATCAATCACCGGGCGAGAGCCTGCGGCGCAGCCCCAGCCAGATACTGAGCCAGACCGAAATCCGCACGATCATCTTCGGCATCATGCTGGCGATGCTTCTCGCGGCCCTGGATCAGACCATCATCGCCACCGCCCTGCCCACCATCGGCCGCGACCTCGGCGACCTGGAGCACCTGCCCTGGGTGGTGACGGTCTATCTTCTCACCACGACGGCCGTGACCCCGCTCTATGGCAAGATCAGCGACAGCCATGGCAGGCGCATCACCCTGCTGGCCGCCATCGTGATCTTCATCATCGGCTCCATCGCCTGCGCGGTGGCGCCCACCATGCTCGTTCTCATCCTCGCCCGCGGCCTGCAGGGCTTAGGGGGCGGCGGGCTGATCGCCCTGGCCCAGACCATCGTCGGCGATATCATCCCGCCAAAGGAGCGCGGACGCTATCAGGTCTATTTCGCCAGCGTGTTCATGTCCGCAAGCCTTCTCGGGCCGGTGCTCGGCGGCTTTTTTGCGGAGCACCTGCACTGGTCGGTGATCTTCTGGATCAACCTGCCCCTCGGGGCCATCGCCTTTGTCATCGCGTTCCACGGCCTCAAGAAGCTGCCGCGTCACGACCGGCCCCGCCGGCTCGACCTCCTTGGGGCGCTTCTTCTGGTCGCGGCCACCGTCCTGCTGCTTCTGGCGCTCAATTGGGGCGGCCTGCGCTATCCTTGGCTCTCCGGGCCGGTCCTGGGCCTTCTCGCCGCGTCCGCTGTGCTCGGGATCCTGTTCGCCATCCGCATGCGCCTTGCCCCGGAGCCGCTGATTCCCCCGGGCGTGCTGCACAATCCCGTGGTGCGCATGGGCACGCTTTCGGCCTTTTTCGGCATGGGCACCTATATCGGCCTGACCATCTATCTGCCGGTCTATTTCGAGGCGGTGCGGGGCCTCTCGGCCAGCCTGTCGGGCCTTGCCTTGATCCCGCTCATGGCCGGCACCGTCTGCGGCGCCACCCTGTCGGGCCGCTCCATGGCCCGGGTCAAGCACTACAAGCGGCTGCCGATCGCTGGCCTCCTCGTGGCCATGGGAGCCACGGGGATCCTGGTGGCGATGCCCAGGGACCTTCCGATCCTCGCAGTCGAGACCCTCCTGGCCATCATCAGCATCGGGCTCGGCACCCTGCTGCCGGTCACCCTGGTGACGACCCAGAACGCGGTGCCCCTTCATGACATGGGAACCGCCACGGGCGTGGCCAATTTCTTCCGGTCCCTCGGCAGCGCCTTCATCGTGGCGGTCTTCGGGGCCATCGTGCTCGGAGGCTCCGGCCTGAGCGGGGCCGCAAGCTTCGAGACCCTGGCTGAGAGCGCGGCCGGGAGCGGCATCGACCTGGCCGATATCTTCGCCTCCGTCTTCGTCGCCGCCATGGTCGGCTTCGGGCTTGCGCTTGCCTTCCTCATCGCCATGGAAGAGCAGCCCCTGCGCGGCAGCGTCGGCAAGGCCGCGGAGGCCGCCATCGCCGATTGATCACCGATTCCGGCGGGCCCTCATCACGAGGAGCACGACCGCGAACAGAATGATGAGGCCTGAAATCAACAGGCCGAAGACCTCGAAGGCCCCTTCCACCCGCTCCGTGCCGGGAGGCACGGGCCGCGCGTCGGTATCGCTCGTGCCCGCGCCCTGAGTGCGAAGTACGAGCCCCGAGCCGTTCTCCTGAAGGAATGGGGCTTGGCTGGCGATTCGGCTGAAGTGCGGCATGGGTCGCATCCTGTCCTGATCGTTCGGGCGTTAATGACCTGCTCCCGCTCTTGTTCACCCGTCCTGCGGCTTGATGCCTGGGGATAGCCTCGCAAGCCTGTGGAGCATTCCGTCGGTCTTGGCACTTTCCTCCCCTGCCTCGTGTTAGGACCCAAGCCCGGCTGGCGCCGGAATGAGGGAGGCTGATGAAGGTCGGAATCGATATGGGCGTGGCGTCCTCCGCGCCCGCGGGACAGGCGGCTCGGCTCGACCTGGAGGAGCTTCTGGCGACGCGGCTGCTCGTTCAGGGCAATTCCGGCTCCGGCAAGTCCCATCTCCTGCGCCGCCTTCTCGAACAGAGCGCATCCCTCGTGCAGCAGGCGGTGATCGACCCGGAGGGGGATTTCGTGACGCTCGCCGACCGGTTCGGCCATGTGGTGGTGGACGCCTCCCGGGGCGAGGGCGACCTGCAGCGCGTCGCCGCCCGGGTGCGCCAGCACCGGGTCTCCGTGGTGCTGAGCCTGGAGGGGCTCGACGCGGAGGCGCAGATGCGCTGCGCGGCGGCCTTCCTCGGCGGCCTGTTCGATGCGGAGCGCGACTTCTGGTACCCGATGCTCGTGGTGGTGGACGAGGCGCAGCTCTTTGCCCCCGCCGCCGCCGGCGAGGTGTCGGACGAGGCCAGAAAAGTGTCTCTCGGGGCCATGACCAACCTCATGTGCCGCGGCCGCAAGCGCGGCCTTGCGGGTATCATCGCCACCCAGCGCCTCGCCAAGCTCGCCAAGAACGTGGCGGCGGAGGCCTCGAACTTCCTGATGGGGCGCACCTTCCTCGACATCGACATGGCCCGCGCCGCCGATCTCCTCGGCATGGAGCGCCGCCAGGCCGAGATGTTCCGCGATCTGGAGCGCGGCCATTTCGTGGCGCTTGGGCCGGCCCTGTCGCGCCGTCCCCTGCCCATCCGCATCGGCCCGGTGGAGACCTCCACCCGCACCGGCGCCTTCACGCTGGTGCCGCTCCCCGAACAGCCCAAGGAGGAGGCCCGCAGCCTGATCTTCAAGGCGGGCGAGGACGAGGCCGCCGCCCGCCCGGCGGCGCCGCGCCGCGCGCCCCCGCCGCCCGCTCCCTCCACCAACGACCTCCTCGCCCAGCTCGCCCGCACGCGCCCCGCCGCCGCGCCGGAACCCCAGGCCGAGGCAAGCCCGCAATCGAAGGCGGAGCGCGAAGTTGCCCTCGACGCGATCCTGCGCGAGATTCTCGCCGATCCGGAGGCGGCCTTCCGCTCGGTGGCCGTGCTGTATCAGGATTTCCTGGTGCGCTGCCGCATCCGCCGGATCGGCGGCGAGCCCCTGAACCTTCCGGCTTTCCGCCGCCGCCTGGCGGTGGCCCGCGCCGGCGTCGACACCGCCACCGCCGAGGGCTCCGAATGGGACCGGGCCGTGACCTTCGCCGGAGACCTCCCGGAGGACATCCAGGGCGTCTACCTGCTCCTCGCCCGCGCGGCTCTCGAAGGCTCGCCCTGTCCGCCCGACGGGGAGATCGCCCGCGCCTGCGGCAGCCGCTCCCCCGGCCGCGCCCGGCGCCTCATCGCCTATATGGAGACCCGCAATATCGTGGTCACCCGGGGCGACCCGCGGGGCCTGCGCATCATCGCGCTGCCCGATCTCGGCTGGGAGACTGGGCCGGGCGACCCCAACGCCTTCGAGGAGCCGCAAGGCCCCTCGGACAGCCAGGATTTGTTTGCGGTGGGCTGATGCCGGCCATCCGCATGATCGTCACCGAGGGAACAAAGATTGCTGCATCATCCCGGCCGCAGCCCGTCTG
>DASQTM010000180.1:0-3781 GCA_035641875.1 Microvirga sp.
CTGAGGGGGCCTGTGCGCCATCGCCGGACATGCGGGTCAATCCCGCTCCGTCGATGGCGCTCGTACTACGAGAATAAGCTTGCGCATGGGGGCAGCTCTCGGTTCAAAAGTTGCGCCGACGCTAGCCGATGGACTTTGATCGGTCAAGCGGGATCGGATTTGGCGCCCGACAGCTCGGCTTTTATCCCTGAGCGGCCTATGTCATAGCCATGACCATGACTGAAACCGCTTCCTCCACCCCTGCTCCTGCGCAAAACCTGCGCCTGACCGCCCGCGCCCTGCTCCTGGGCGACCGGCTCGACATCGCGGGCCTCGAGCGCAGCGACGTTCTCTCCACCGCTCCCCTGGCCTTCCGGGCCGGGCAGGACGGCTTCGTGGCCCTGTTCCGCTACGGGGTCGCCGTGCTCGTGGGCCTCACGCCCCTGGAGGAGGACGACGTGATCCGGGGCCTGCGCCAGCGCATCGTCGGCGAATTCGCCCGCCACGAGGAGGAGACCGCGATCATCGAGATCTCGCCGGAGAAGGACGACCAGATCCCGCCCGGCGGGCCGATCTACATCAAGCAGCTCTCGACGGAGCGCCTGGCGGTGATCGCCGACGCCCTGTCGAAGAGCGCGACGCTGGCCCGGGACGAGCGCGAGGCCACCGCCGCCTTCGAGCTGGTGGAGCCCTCCGTGCAGCACCTGGCCGAAAAGGGCCGCCGCCCCCGGGACCGCCGCCGGATCCTCAAGCATGTGGGCCAGGCCCTTCTCGTGCGGCAGCGGATGTCCGGCCGGGTAGCCGTGGAGGAAAAGCCGGACGTGCTGTGGGACCGGCCGGACCTGGAGCGCCTCTACGCCCGCCTGGAGGACGAATACGAGCTGAAGGAGCGGGCGGCGGCGCTCCACCGCAAGCTCGAGGTGCTGGGCGACACGGCCCAGGCCCTCACCGATATCATCGACACGGAACGCTCGCTCCGCCTCGAACTGATCATCGTGCTGCTGATCGTGTTCGAGATCGTCATCACCTTCTACCAGATGTTCACCGGCGACCCGGCCCATTGAGGGCGGCCATGGCCGCCTCGAACGCGCCGTCCGGCTCGACCCATTGCCAGTCGGGCAACTGGTGGCGGAACCAGGTGAACTGGCGCTTGGCGTAGCGCCTGGTATCGCCCTGCCCCTTCGCGACCGCCTCGTCGAGGGAGATCTCGCCGCGCAGATGGGCGAGAAGGCCGGGAACCCCATGAGCGCGCATCGCCGGCAGCATGGGATCGAGCCCCCGCTCCCCCAGGGCCCTGGCCTCGTCGAGGGCGCCCTGCTCCATCATGGCGATGAAGCGCCGGTCGATGCGCCGGCGCAGCTCCTCTCGCTCCGGCGCAAGAAACAGCTTGATTACCGGAACATGGCCCAGCGGTCCGGGCTGGCGGGCGCCGTGGAAGGACACCAGGGGCCGGCCGGTGGCCGCGAAGATCTCCAGGGCCCGCTGCACCCGCAGCCGGTCCGAGGGGCGTAAGGCTCGGGCCGTGTCGGGATCGCGCTCCGCGAGCAGGCGGTGGAGCTCGGAGGTCTCAAGGCCCTCACTCTCCCGGCGCACCTTTTCGCGCACCTCGTCCGGGACGGGCGGCATGTCGGACAGGCCTTCGGTCAGGGCCTTGAAGTAAAGTCCAGTCCCACCCACAAAGAGTGGAAGCTTCCTTCCATGCACGTCCCGCAGAACCTCCGTCGCATCCGCCACATAGCGCCCGACGGAAAAATTCACGGCAGCGTCCACATGGCCGTAGAGCCGGTGGGGAGCCTCGGCCTCCTCCTGCGGCGTGGGTCGGGCCGTCAGCACTCGCAGGTCCCTGTAGACCTGCATGGAATCGGCGTTGATCACCACCCCGTCGAGGGCCTGCGCCAGCCTGACGCCCAATGCGGACTTGCCTGAAGCGGTGGGCCCTGCAATGAGAACCGCGCCGACCCGAACGTCACTCACCCCGGTCCTCCCATGGCGTCTCCCCCAAACTCCCTCGTCGCGACCCTGATCGCCAACCCGTCCCAACCGGTTCTCACGGACGATGTCGTAGCCATGGCGGCAGAGGCGCTCGGACAAGAAACGGAACGCTCGGTTCTGGCAAGGGGAATTGCCGCGGACCTGATCGTCCCCGCCCCGGCCGACCCGAAGGCTGTCGAAGCGCTCCTTCGTTCCGTCCTGGGCAGCCGGCCCATCGACGTGGTGGTGCAGCCCCTGGGCCAGAGGCGCAAGCGCCTGTTCCTGGCGGACATGGATTCCACCATGATCGGCCAGGAATGTATCGACGAACTGGCCGATTACGTGGGCCTCAAGGCCGAGGTCTCCGCCATCACGGAACGCGCCATGCACGGGGAGGTCGCCTTCGAGCCGGCCCTGCGCGAACGCGTGGCGCTTCTCAAGGGCCTGCTGGCGGAGGTGATCGGCGAGATCATCGAGCAGCGGATCACCTTGACCCCCGGCGGCCGGTCGCTCGTCCGGACCATCCGCGCCCATGGGGGCTATGCCTGCCTCGTATCCGGCGGCTTCACCCTGTTCACCGGTCCCGTCGCGGCCAGGATCGGGTTCGACGAGCATCGCGCCAACCGCCTGATCCTGAAGGGTGGGAGGCTCGCGGGCCTCGTGGAGGAGCCGATCCTCGGCCGGGAAGCCAAGCTCGCCACGCTCCTGGAACTGCGGCAGCGGCTTGGCCTTGCGGCGCATGAGACCATGGCCGTGGGCGACGGCGCCAACGACCTCGCCATGCTGGGAGAGGCAGGCCTCGGCATCGCCTTCCGAGCCAAACCGGCGGTGGCCGCGGCAGCCCATGCTAGGCTCGACCATGCGGATCTCTCGGCCCTGCTCTATGTGCAGGGCTATCGGGCGGAAGAGATCGTCGGGGCTTGAGCCAGGGCGCCATCGCGCCGCCCGGCCGGGACGGCGCCTGCGCTATCGCAGGCGCCGTCAGTGGTTTCAGCCTTGAATGAAGGCCATGAGGTCGGCGTTGAACTCGTCGACCTGGATCTGGGCCAGGCCATGCGCGCCGCCCCGGTAAATCTTCAGCGTCGCGTTCGGCACGAGTTTGCTCGACAGCATCGCCGAGGCGCCGATGGGCACGATCTGGTCGTCTTCCCCATGCAGGATCAGCGTCGGTATGTCGAACTTCTTCAGATCCTCCGTGAAATCCGTTTCGGAGAACTGCTTGATGCAATCGATGGCAGGCTTGATGCCGGCCTGCATGCCCTGCAGCCAGAACGCCATCCGGATGCCCTCCGAAATCGAAGCTCCCTCGCGATTGTAGCCGTAGAAGGGAAGCGTGAGGTCGTAGAAGAACTGAGGACGATTGAGAAAGGTGTTTCGACGGATGTCATCGAAGACCTCGATCGGCAGCCCGCCCGGGTTCGCCTCGGTCTTCAGCATGATCGGCGGCACCGCCCCTACCAGAGCGACCTTGGCGATGCGCCGCGTGCCATGGCGGCCGATATAGCGGGTCACCTCGCCGCCCCCGGTCGAATGCCCCACGAGAACCGCATTCTCCAGGCCGAGCTCATCGATCAGGGCCGCAAGGTCATCCGCATAGGTATCCATGTCATTGCCGGTCCAGGTCTGGGACGAGCGCCCATGCCCCCGGCGATCATGGGCGATGACCCGGTAGCCGCGCTCCCCGAAGAAGACCATCTGGGCGTCCCAGGCATCGGCGCTGAGCGGCCATCCGTGCGAGAAGACGATGGGCTGGCCCGAGCCCCAGTCCCTGTAGAAGATCTGCGTGCCGTCCTCGGTCGTGATCGTGCTCATGGCTGTACGTCTTTCGCCT
>DASQTM010000181.1:0-9058 GCA_035641875.1 Microvirga sp.
TCTGTGCCGGAGGCGAAGGCGAAGCCCTCGTCGGCCCATCCCGTGACGCCGCCCAGCATGAGTTTGACGGGATGCCCCAGCTCCGACAGCTGCAAAGCCGCCCGGTCGGCTCCGTTGCAATGGGGTCCGGCGCAATAGACCACGAACAGGGTCTCCCGCGGCCAAGCGGACATGCGCTCCGCCGTCATGTCCCGCCACGGCAGGTTGAGAGCGCCGGGCACATGGGCTCGCGCATAGGCGTTCGGCCCCCGGACGTCGAGCAGCGCGAAATCCACCGCGGAGCCGAGCAGGGATGCGTGAACGTCCGCGCAATCGGTCTCGAAGGACAAGCGGGCTGCGAAATGTTCGGCTGCCTGTTCGGGCGAGGCGGCCGCAATGGCGGCGACGGGACTGGCTGGCATAGGAACCTCCTTGGGAAAAGCCACGCTAGACTCGCGGTCCCGTGTCATGCTGAAAAGTGGCAGGTCTGCCAATGAGCGTGAACATCATGCCAAACCGCTTTGTCGTGGCCCTCGCCTATGACGGCCTGTGCACCTTCGAATTCGGCATCGCCATCGAGGTCTTCGGCCTACCCCGTCCCGAGATGGGACCGGATTGGTATCGCTTCGCGGTCTGCGCCGTCGACCAGGGTCGTATGCGCGCGGTCGGCGGGTTTCAGCTGGTGGCCGATGGCGGGCTCGAGCTCCTGGAAGACGCTGGCACCATCATCATTCCCGGCTGGCGCAGCGCTCACGGCGCGCCGGTTCCCCCGGCGCTGATCGAGAGCCTCAGGCGCGCCCATGCCAGAGGCGCGCGTCTCATGTCCATCTGCTCGGGCGTCTTCGTGCTGGCGGCGGCCGGGCTCCTGTCGGGCAGGAGAGCGACGACCCACTGGCGTTACGTGGAGCGCCTCTCGGCAGCCTACCCGGACATCAAGGTCGAGCCGGATGTCCTCTATGTGGATGAGGGAAGCGTCCTCACCTCCGCCGGGAGCGCCGCGGGAATCGATCTCTGCCTGCATGTGGTGCGGCATGACTTCGGGGCCGAGGTGGCGAACCGTCTGGCACGCCGGCTCGTCGTGCCGCCGCACCGGGAAGGCGGGCAGGCTCAGTTCATCGAGCGTCCGATGCCGCCGGCGCGGGAGGGGATCCGCTTCGGACCGCTCTTCGACCGGATGCGGGCCCGTCTTGCCGAGGAGCAGACGGTCGCAGGGCTGGCGGCCGAGACGGGCATGAGCGTGCGCACCTTCCTGCGCCGCTTCAAAGCCGCCACGGGAGTGTCGCCGGGAGAATGGCTTCTCACGGAGCGCCTTCTTCGCGCCCGCGACCTGCTGGAGACGACGCCTCATTCCATCGAGGACATCGCCGTGGCGTCCGGGTTCGGCTCCTCGGCGACCCTGCGCCACCACTTCCGGGCGCGGCTTGCGACAAGCCCTGCGGCTTACAGGGCCAGGTTCAGCCAGGGTATGACCCGTCCCCAGGCTCAGACCGCCCTGACGGAACAAAAAAGCCGCCCGATGGGGCGGCTGATCTGAAGGCTGAAGCCCAGCTTAGCCCCGCGAGGAACGGCGCTTGCGGCGCTGCTGGCCGAGGCCCATTTCCTTGGCCAGCTCGGAGCGGGCCTTGGCGTAGTTGGGAGCAACCATCGGATAATCGACGGGCAGGCCCCACTTCTCGCGGTATTGCTCGGGGGTCATGTTGTACTGCGTGCGCAGGTGGCGCTTCAGCGACTTGAACTTCTTCCCGTCCTCCAGACAGACGATGTAGTCCGGGGTGACGGACTTCTTCAGCGGAACGGCAGGCTTGGGCGCCTCGATCGGCGCTTCCACGGTACCGCCGCCGACCCGCATGAGCGCCGAATGGATCTCGTTGATCAGGGTCGGAAGGTCGCCCGACGGGACCGAATTGTTGCTCACATAGGCCGAGACGATATCCGCAGCCAATTCAATGTAGTTTGCACCAGCGATGTTGTCGCTCATCTTGACTTTGTTCCTTTCCGGTCCTTTCGAGCAGCTCAAAAAAGCTTTTTAGCCTATATCCCGAGCAGCTTGTCAGAAGCAATGCTTACTTCATCCTTGAACCGCACTGTACTCGCACTGAAACCGTGCCTGTTTGTCCACGTATGGCAATTCCGATCAGATGACAAGATGTTCAAAAGGAAAACTTCGGAAAACTTCGTATCATCTATCCTTATGCAATAAAACTTTGCATTAACAGGTTGTGGACAGCACTAGGGGTCAGGCTGCGGTCCATCGAATGCCTGGGCCCTCAATCCGAAGAAGTAGCTAACAAGTTCTTTAGGCTTACGGCGCACCTCGCCGGGTTTTTCATCGTGGACCCGACGCGGCTCATCCGAGTTATGCGCTATGTATGCTGGCTGGCCCCGCCAGCATCTTTTCTGGATGGTTTCATGAAGCTTGAGCGCCTTTCCCTGCACCAACTGCCGCCTGCCCCCTCGATCCCGGCAAAAGCCCGCGGCTTCGAGGTTCATGGCATCCGGATCCAGGATGATTACGCTTGGCTGAAGGCGGAGAATTGGAAGGAGGTCCTGAAGAGCCCGGAGGCCCTCGACCCGTCCATCCGCATCTGCCTGGAGCAGGAGAACGCTTATGCGGCCGCCGCCTTCGCCGGGACGGAAGAGTTCCAGGCGCGTCTCGTCGCCGAGATGCGCGGCCGGATCAAAGAGGACGATTCCTCCGTCCCCGAGCCTGACGGGCCCTTCGCCTATTTCACCCGCTACCGGGAGGGCGGCCAGCATCCGCTCGTCTGCCGCACCCCCCGCGATGGCGGCGCCGAGACGATCATGCTCGATGGGGACAAGGAGGCCGAAGGCCATGCCTTCTTCGATCTCGGCGGTGCGGAGCACTCCCCGAATCACCGGCTCATGGCCTGGGGCGCCGACACCAAGGGATCCGAATATTTCACGATTCGCGTCAGAGACCTGGAAAGCGGCGCGGATCTCGCCGACGAGGTTCCCCAGGCTTCCGGAGGCGCGGTATGGCTCAACGACTCGTCCGGCTTCTATTACGTGGAACTCGACGAGAACCACCGCCCGGTGCGGGTCAAGCGTCACCTTCTCGGAACGCCGACCGAACAGGATCAGGTCGTATATGAGGAGAAGGATGCCGGCTTCTTCGTGAAGCTCGGCGTCACCCAATCGGACGCCTTCGTGCTGATCGAGGCGAGCGACCACGAGACATCCGAGGTCCGGCTCATCGACCGCGCGGACCCATCGGCCGCGCCGCGCCTGGTGGAGCCGCGCACGCCGCAGCTTCAATACGACGTGGAGCATCATGGCGACAGCCTGATCATACTCACCAATGCGGACGGGGCCGAGGACTTCAAGATCGTGACCGCCCCTTTGGCGACCCCCGGCCGCGCCCATTGGCGCGATCTGGTGCCCTACAGGCCAGGGACGATGATCCTCTCCGTCGTGGCCCTCGCCCGCTATCTCGTGCGCCTGGAGCGGGAGAACGCCAGCCCGCGGATCGTGCTGCGCGAGATCGCCACAGGGCGCGAGGACCGGATCGCCTTCGACGAGGAGGCCTATTCCCTCGGCTTCACGCCGGGATACGAGTTCGATACGGACGTGATCCGCTATCACTACTCCTCCCTGACCACCCCGAGCGAGGTCGTCGACTACAACCTGCGCACCGGCGAGCGGACCCTGCGCAAGCGTCAGGAAGTCCCGAGCGGCCACAACCCGGCCGATTACGTCGCCCGCCGGCTGTTCGCCACGGCCCCCGACGGCGAGCAGGTGCCGATCTCGATCGTCCACCGGCGGGACGTCGCCCTCGACGGATCGGCCCCTTGCCTGCTCTACGGCTATGGTTCCTACGGGATGTCCATGCCGGCGAGCTTCCGCACCGGCATCCTGTCCCTTGTCGACCGGGGCTTCGTCTACGCGATCGCCCATATCCGCGGCGGCACGGAAAAGGGCTGGCGCTGGTATGTCGACGGCAAGCGCGAGAAGAAGACCAACACCTTCACGGATTTCATTGCCTGCGGCGAGGCCCTGATCGAGGCCCGCTATACCGCGCGGGGGCGGATCGTGGCCCATGGCGGCAGCGCCGGCGGCATGCTGATGGGAGCGGTCGCCAACATGGCGCCGAACCTGTTTGCCGGCATCGTCGCCGAGGTTCCCTTCGTGGACGTGCTCAACACCATGCTCGACGCGGAGCTTCCCCTCACTCCGCCCGAATGGCCGGAATGGGGCAACCCCGCAGCGGACGAAGCCGCTTTCCGGACGATCCTCTCCTACTCGCCCTATGACAACGTGAAGCCGCAAACCTATCCGGCGATCCTGGCGCTCGCCGGCCTCACCGATCCGCGGGTAACCTACTGGGAGCCCGCCAAGTGGGTGGCGAGGCTCAGGGCCACCATGACCGGAGGAGGACCGGTTCTTTTCAAGCTCAACATGGAAGCCGGGCACGGCGGCGCGGCAGGCCGCTTCGACCGTCTCGAAGAGGTCGCCCTGGCCTATACCTTCGCGATCAAATGTCTTGAGGGGTTCCAGAGCTGACCCAAAACCCTATATCCGGGCCACTATCAGATCGACTGATCGGGATTGGCCCCTCTCATGCGGCCCAGATTGCCATAGGATCATCCGAGAGTACGCGTCCATGACCCAACGGAGCGATCTACCGATCGCAGACGATGTCGCTTCTCCCAACAAGAGCGACAGACAACGCTTCGCAGAGCTGGAGAGCCGCCTCCGCGAGACGGAGGACGCTCTTCGCCTCAGCAACGGCCAGTTGCGGACGGCCCTCGATGTGGGAAAGCTCGGCTCCTGGGACTGCGACCTCCGGACCGGCCTGATCAGCGGAACGGCGACCTTCAAGGCCAGTCTCGGCCTTCCAAAGGACGCCCCGCTGACCTATGAGCAATGGCAGCAGATGGTTCATTCCGATGATGCGGAGCGGGTCCGTCAAGCCATTTCCTCGTCCGTCAGCACCGGAACCGACTTCAATATCGAGCACCGCATCCTGAGGGGCGACGGCCGCGTGGGGCGGGTCTTCGTCAGGGGCAGCGCCATCCGTGACGGCGACGGCAAGCCTGCCCGTCTGATCGGGGTGACGCAGGATCTCTCCGAGGAAGAGCCGCACGAGACCGACCCTCGCCTGCGCGCCATCGCCGGATCTCTTTCCGCTCTGGTCTGGATCGTCGATCTGAACCTGGGGCTGACCTACGTCAACGACCGCTGGGTGGCGTTCTCCGGCCTTCAACGGCCGGAGGCCCTCGGGGACAGCTGGGGGCGATGGGTGCATCCGGACGACCTGCCGCGTTTTCTCGATGGCCTGAACGCCGCGCGCCGGAACGAGTCGCCCTACGCTACGGAGATGCGCTACCGGTCGGCGGCGGGGATCTATCGCTGGCACATGGTCCAGGCCGCGCCCATGCGGGACCCTGACGGGAATCTGACGGGATGGGTCGGCACGAGCGTCGATATTCATGACCTCAAGGTGGCGGAAGAGGCCCTGCGCACCGACGAGCGGCAGCTCCGCACCGCGCTTCAGGCCGCGAAGATGGGCGACTGGACCTGGGATGCCGCATCCGACAGGATGACCTTGTCGCCCAGAGCGGCGGAGATCTTCGGCCTGCCGCCTGAAGCGTCCCGGACTTGGTTGGAATTGACGGAACAGCTGCATCCGGCCGATGCGGCCCGGGCCGTCGCCGCCATGCAAAAGGCTGCCGAAACGCAAACCGAGTACAATCTGGAGTACCGGGTCACCCGAGCCGACGACGGCGCCCGCGTGTGGGTTGCAGCCCAGGGCCGAACCGTTCACGACAGGGAGGGGACGTTCACGGGCATGACCGGCGTGGTGCAGGACATCACGGACCGCAAGCATGCCGAACAGCGCCAGCACCTCCTGATCCGCGAGTTGCATCACCGGGTGAAGAACACCCTGGCCACCGTCCAGGCGATCGTCGGGTCCACCGCCCGCACGGCCTCGAGCATCGATGAGTTCTACCAGGGGTTCGTCGGGCGCATCGTGTCGCTCGCGCGCACCCACAATCTCCTGACCGAGGATCTCTGGCAGAAGGCCGCCCTGGAAGAGCTGATCCAGACCGAGCTCGGCCCGTACGAGGACGAGGCGCGCAACCGCATCGTGGTCGATGGTCCCCATGTGGAATTGCCCTCCGAGGCCGCGGTTCCCATCGGCATGGCCATTCACGAACTCACCACCAACGCCGCGAAGCATGGGGCGCTCTCGACCTTCGGCGGCCAGGTGGACGTGAAATGGCACATCGAACCGGGGGCGGAACGGCCCCTGCTGCATTTCACTTGGACCGAACACGGCGGCCCGCGGGTCACGCAGCCCTCGCGGCAGGGCTTCGGCTCGCGCCTGCTGCAACGGGTTCTCACCACTCAGCTCCAGGCCCAGGTCCACATGGATTTCCAGGAGGAGGGCCTGCGCTTCTCCATGACCATGCCCATGCCCGGAGACCCGCCCCTCTTCAACCCGGACAAGTAGACCGCCATGCTGATGAATGCCGAGCGCTCGCATCTCCTCGTCGTCGATCTCCAGGCCCGGCTGATGCCGGCGATCCACGATGGCGAGTCGATCATTCCGCGCGTCAACATCCTCTCAAGGGCCGCTGCGCGCCTCGGGGTGCCCGTGACCGTGACGGAGCAATACCCCCAAGGGCTGGGCCCGACCGTGCCCGCGGTGCTGGAGGCTGTTGCGGGGGACGCGGCCGTGCTCCCCAAGACAAGCTTCTCGGCAGCGGCGGACCCGGCGACGGCGGAGCGCGTGACCTCCCTGCGGGGCGGCAGACGGGATCAGCTTGTGATCTGCGGGGTGGAAGCCCATGTGTGCGTGCTTCAGACCGCTCTGGGGTTCAGAAGCGCCGGGTTCGACGTCTTCGTGGTTGCCGACGCCGTATCGAGCCGGTCGGCCCACAGCGTCAGCGCCGCCTGCGCGCGCCTGCTTCATGCGGGCTGTCATTGGGCGACCACCGAGATGGTGGTGTTCGAATGGCTGGAGCAGGCGGCGACGGAGGATTTCCGCGCCCTCGCGCCGCTGCTCAAATAGACCGAGCCTTTCAGGCGGCCGTCGAGCCGCCTTCGCCGCCGGAGGCGATGAACTCCTTCAGCTCGTCCAGGGACTTGAACCGGAATACCCCTCCCGGGGTCTGAGCCTCGATCGAGCCGTCCGAGAACATCACATATCGGTTGTCGCCGGAATTGTAGGTGCCGATGATCGTCGTCGGACGCGGCTCTTCGGGCTCACCGATCGAAACCGGCTCTGCCGTATCGGCAGGCTCGACAGGCTCGGCCGCATCGGCATCAGCCGTGGGCCAGGCGGCCGGCGTCACATCCTCGGCGGCATCCGCGACCGTTTGGGGCTTCTCCTCGGGCTCTTCAGGGGCCTGTTCGGCTGCCGGAAGGAGAGGCTCCGGCTCGGAGGCGCGGGGTTCCTCATCGGCGTCCCTCGAGCGGTCCGCGAGCAGGAACTCGGGCACCTTCGCCCCAAGGGGCTCATCCTCCGGAGAGGATGCGGTCCCCGCATAGATCCTCGGCCTGAACGGCACCACCGCCTCGGCGTGTTCGGGATCCCTGGGATGATCCGAAGGCCTCTCGGGCGCTTCCTCATCCCCGGGATCCTCCGCAGACCTGTCATGATCGGGAAAAGGAAGAAGGGGCTCGATCTCGTCCTGGCTTCTGACCGCTCCGGTCGCACCGGCCGCCGCTCCGCCAAGAGCGCCGCCCGGAGGGGTTGCGGCCGAAGGCTCCATAGAAGAGGTCAGCGGCATCGGCGCGTTGAGGCTCCTGCCCTGGAAGGTCCCGTGCAGGCGAGCGAGTTCGGCCTGAATGCGCGCCAGTTTCGAAACCGCCGCCGTGATGCCGAGCAGAACCGCCCCGCCGGCGGCGCTGATGCTGCCGGCGAGCACCATCGTCCAGCCACGTTCGACCAGTACGATGTCCCAGCCTAAGAAGATCGTGAAAAATCCGCCGAGGATCATCGCAAGAGCGAGGGCCAGTAGGGCGATGATCATGCCGCCTCCATTTTACGCACACCATAGACTTTCAAGGCAAAGCTACGCTCTTATAGGTCAATGGCAATATGAAGAAAAGCTGGAGCGGAAAAAAGACGGAAGCTGAGCCGTTGCCCTTGCCCTCCTGGCGCTTTAACTAACGCAGCAGGTCGCTCAACCCCCCAAAAGGAGACACCGATGTCGTTCACTCTGCCGGAACTGCCCTATGCCTACGATGCCCTGCAGCCCTACATGTCGCGGGAGACGCTGGAGTTTCACCACGACAAGCACCACGCGGCTTATGTGAACACCGGCAACAACCTGCTCAAGGGCACCGAGTTCGAGGGCAAGAGCGTCGAGGAGGTCGTGCAGGGCTCCTACGGCAAGAACCAGGCCCTCTTCAACAATGCCGGCCAGCATTACAACCACATCCATTTCTGGATGTGGATGAAGCCGAACGGCGGCGGATCGCTTCCAGGCAGGCTCGAGAAGAAGATCGTCGAGGATCTGGGCTCCGTCGACAAGATGAAGGAGGACTTCGTCCAGGCGGGCGTGAGCCAGTTCGGCTCGGGCTGGGCCTGGCTCGCCGTCAAGGATGGTAAGATCCAGGTGATGAAGACCCCCAACGGCGAGAACCCCCTGGTCCACGGCGCCCAGCCGATCCTCGGCTGCGACGTGTGGGAGCATTCCTACTACATCGACTACCGCAACCGCCGCCCCGACTACGTCAAGGCCTTCCTCGACAATCTCGTGAACTGGGAGCACGTGGAGGAAATGTTCGAGAAAGCCACGCGGTAAATCGACTCTTGCGCATCATACGGGCCTCTTCGGAGGCCCGTTTCTTTTCGTGTGTCATCCTTGAAGGACCAAGCCGTGTCCGACTTCCTGTATCGTTCCATCCTGATGGGAATCGGCGCAACGGCGCTCTTCGATCTGTGGGTGCTTCTCCTGAAGCACGTCTTTGGGATCCCGGGTGGGAACTGGGGCCCGGTCGGGCGCTGGTTCTGCCATCTGGCCGGCGGCAAGGTGTTTCACGAGGACATCGCGAAGGCGCGCCCCTTCGCCTATGAGAAGGCGGCCGGCTGGATCGGCCATTATGC
>DASQTM010000182.1:0-5390 GCA_035641875.1 Microvirga sp.
GCGTTCAGGCTGATCCAGCGATGTCCGAAGGAAGATCGTCGATGACGATTTCACGCTTGATGCCACGATCAAGCCAGGTGCCTGATTAAGTGGCGCTCCCTAGGGGACTCGAACCCCTGTTTTCGCCGTGAGAGGGCGACGTCCTAGACCGCTAGACGAAGGGAGCTAGCAAGGTTGAGCCCGCTCGTATAACCACCCTTCGGAATCCCTTCAAGCCCTTTCGCCCGAAAAAAGCGGCAGGGGCGTCATAAACGAGGATGCGGTGAGCGGTTCGACCCGGCAGGACTGGATTGTGGAAGAGGGCATGGCGGCCGAGAGGCTGGACCGGGTGCTGACGAGGCTCGCAGGCAGCCTGTCGCGAAGCCGCCTGCAGGCGCTCGTGCGGGACGGCCAGGTGACCGTCGACGGCGCGCCGGTTCTCGATCCTGGCCGCAAGGTCGCGGCGGGAGCGCGCATCGCGCTCACCGTGCCGCCGGCGGCGGCGGCCGAGCCTGCAGGCGAGGCCATGGCGCTGGCGGTCGTCCACGAGGACGAGGACGTGATCGTGATCGACAAGCCGGCCGGCCTCGTGGTCCATCCCGCGGCGGGCCATGAATCCGGCACCCTGGTCAATGCGCTCATCGCCCATTGCGGCGAGAGCCTGTCGGGGATCGGCGGGGTCAGGCGGCCCGGCATCGTGCACCGCCTCGACAAGGATACGTCGGGCCTCCTCGTGGTGGCCAAGAACGACCTCGCCCATCAGGGGCTCGCCGAGCAGTTCGCCGATCACGGCCGCACGGGTCCTCTGGAGCGGGTCTACCTCGCCCTCGTGTGGGGCATGCCGGAGCGCAAGCGGGGCACAGTGGAAGCCGCGCTGGCGCGCAGCCCCCACAACCGGGAGAAGATCGCGGTGGTGTCGGACGAGCGCGGCCGCTATGCGATCACCCATTACGAGGCGCTGGAGGCCCTGCCCCCGGCCAATCCGGTGGCGAGCCTGGTCCGGTGCGAGCTGGAGACCGGCCGCACGCACCAGATCCGGGTGCACATGGCCCATATCGGCCACCCGCTCCTGGGGGATCCGGTCTACGGCTCCGGCTTCAAGACCAAGGCCAACCGCCTCGGCGAGGCGCAGCAGGCGGCGCTCAAGGCCCTGAATCGGCAGGCGCTTCACGCGGCCGTGCTTGGGTTCGAGCATCCGCGCACCGGAGAATTCCTGCGGTTCGAGAGCCCGCTGCCGGCCCATATGGCGGCTCTGCTGGAGCGCCTGCGGGGTTTGTGATAAAGCGGCAATGCGTCGCAAAATCCGGCCACGCTGGCACCCTTGCGCTCCCCGCGCGTTCACTACGTCTTGAAGGCCGACGCCTCTATTCGGACATTGTTGAACAGCTTATAGTGCCAAGCAAGGCGGTCGGCCGAAGGGAGGCCGCTTCAGGCTCGCCTCCTGGAGAAGAGGGAGCCAAAGGAGGATAAGACATGGCTGCAGCGCTTCCGGTGCTTGCCAATGAAGGGGGCCTTTCGCGCTATCTCGACGAGATTCGCAAGTTTCCGATGCTGGAACCGAGCGAAGAATTCATGCTCGCCAAACGCTGGCGCGAGCATGGAGACCGCGAAGCCGCCCACAAGCTCGTGACGTCCCACCTGCGCCTCGTAGCCAAGATCGCCATGGGCTATCGCGGCTACGGCCTGCCGATCAGCGAGGTGGTGTCCGAAGGCAATGTGGGCCTGATGCAGGCCGTCAAGCGCTTCGAGCCCGACAAGGGCTTCCGCCTCGCCACCTATGCCATGTGGTGGATCAAGGCGGCGATTCAAGAATACATCCTGCGGTCCTGGTCGCTCGTGAAGATGGGCACCACGGCCAACCAGAAGAAGCTGTTCTTCAACCTGCGCAAGGCCAAGGGCCGCATCTCCGCCCTGGAGGAAGGCGACCTGCATCCCGATCAGGTCAAGCAGATCGCCACCCAGCTCGGCGTGAACGAGCAGGACGTGGTGGATATGAACCGCCGCCTCGGCGGCGACGCCTCCCTCAACGCGCCCCTGCGCGACGAGGGCGAGGGCGGCGGCGAGTGGCAGGACTGGCTCGTGGATTCGGGCCAGAGCCAGGAGCAGGTTCTCGTGGAGGAGGAGGAGGGCCAGAACCGGCTCACCGCCCTTCGCACCGCCCTGTCCGTTCTGAACCCGCGCGAGCGCCGGATCTTCGAGGCCCGCCGGCTCTCGGACGACCCCATCACCCTGGAGGATCTGTCGGCGGAGTTCGGCGTGTCCCGGGAGCGCGTGCGCCAGATCGAGGTGCGGGCCTTCGAGAAGATCCAGGAAGCGGTCAAGAAGAACCTGGCCCGGATCGAGACGTCGTCCGCCGAGGCCTCGCTCTAATCCATCCATCGTCGCTCATGAGAAAAGCCGCGGGATCAGCCGCGGCTTTTTTTCACCCGGATGGGAGGTCACTGCCACTGGCTGAAGGCGCTGGTGAGCACCTGTTCGCCGGCGGCTCCCTTCTCGAAGCTCAGGATGGCGCGCTGGCCCGACGCCATGCGGACCGGCAGGTCGATCCAGTTGCGGCGCACGAACAGCTCGGTGTTGCGCTCCACGTCGCTCTGAAGGTTGGACAGGCCGATGAGAAAAAGGTTCTCGCCCACGGGAACCGGCAGGCCCGCCACCGGGGTGCCCCGGGCTGCCTCCTCGTTCTTGAACTGCAACAGCCCCACGTCCCGGATCACGCGACCGTTTTCGCCGGCGCGGGTGGTGAAGGTGAGTTCGACCGTGTGCGAGGCCGGCAGCGTGGTGTCGAGATTGCGCCGCAGCATCAGCCTCATGGTCAGCCCCGCATCGGGAACGTCGATGTTGGCGCTCACGGCCTTTTCGAGGGCCTGTCCCTGGCCGGGATTCACGTCCTCCAGGCGCCAGACCACGCGCCCGACCTGGGCCTTGGGAGTCTGAGGATTGGCCTGGTCCTCCTCGTAGAACACGGCGCGTTGCGCGACGCTGACCGCCTGAGCGGGTTCCTGCGCCGGCTCCGGCGGCGGCGGCGCAGGGGCCGGCGCGCCGACGCGCTCGTTGATCTTAGCGGCCTCCTGGGGCGCAGGCTGCGCCGCCTCCGCCACCTGCTCCTGGGGCGCCGGCTCGGCGGCGTTGCGCTGCCACCAGGCAAAACCCGCAATGCCGAGGATCACCAAAGCCAGGATCGCCCCGAAGGCGACGTTGCGGCCGCGGCGATTGTCCTGCAGGGCCGGATGCGGACGGCTGTCGACCTTGGGCCGGGCGAGAGCGGGCTCAGGGTAGGAACCCTCGGGCTCGTGCTCCACCACCGGCTGAGGAGCCGGGGCCCTCAGGCCGTGGTTCGGCGCCAGGCCCTGCGAAGGGTCGGAGGGCTGGCGGCCCTGGCCTTCGGCGAGCAGAGTGGAAAAAGCCTCGAGATCGAGGCCCGCCGGGGTGGGATCGTATCTCGCCTCCAGGCGCTGGATCGCGCCCTCGAGCGCCACGGATTCATGCTCGATTTCCGCCTCCGACAGGGGCGGGTTGAGAGAGCGCAGCTGGGTCGTGAGAGCCCTGCGGGCGCGCTCGTAGACGGCGCGCCTCGCCTCCGGCGACTGCTGGCTCAAGCCTTCGACGGCTCGGGCAATGAGGGGATAGTAATCTGCCATTTCGTCTCGGCATGATCCTTCGAGGCTTCGCCGTCAACCCTCAAACGGGTTCTTCATGAGGATTGTATCGTCCCGTTCCGGCGAGGTGGAGAGCACCGCCACCGGCGCGCCGATCAGCTCCTCCACGCGGCGCACGTATTTGATCGCCTGCGCCGGCAGATCGGCCCAGGACCGGGCGCCCGCGGTGGATCCGCTCCAGCCCTGGAACTCCTCGTAGATCGGCTCGACGCGGGCTTGAGCGCCCTGGCTTGCCGGGAAGTAATCGATGGTCTCCCCATCGAGGCGGTAGCCGACGCCGATCTTGATGGTCTCGAAGCCGTCGAGGATGTCGAGCTTGGTAAGCGCGATGCCGTCGATGCCGGAGGTGCGCACCGTCTGGCGCACGAGGGTCGCGTCGAACCAGCCGCAGCGGCGCTTGCGCCCGGTCACCACGCCGAATTCCTTGCCCTTCTGGCCGATGAGCTCGCCGGTCTCGTCGAAGAGCTCGGTGGGGAACGGCCCCTCGCCCACGCGGGTGGTGTAGGCCTTGGCGATGCCCAGCACATAGCCCACCGCGCCGGGGCCGAGGCCGGAGCCCGTCGCGGCCTGGCCCGCCACCGTGTTGGACGAGGTGACGAACGGATAGGTGCCGTGATCCACGTCGAGCAGCGCGCCCTGCGCGCCCTCGAACAGGATGCGCTTGCCGGCCCGGCGCTGGTCGTCGAGCAGGCGCCACACCGCATCCATGTAGGGCAGCACCTTGGGGGCGGCGGAGGCGAGCTCCTCGAAGATCGCCTTCGGGTCGAACTCGTCGAGACCGAACCCGCGGCGAAGGGCGTTGTGGTGGGCGAGCAGCCGCTCGATCTTGTCCGGCAGGGAGGCGAGATCGGCGAGATCCATCAGCCGGATGGCGCGCCTTCCTGCCTTGTCCTCGTAGGCCGGACCGATGCCCCGCTTGGTGGTGCCGATCTTGGTGCCGGAATTGGCGTTCTCGCGCAGCGCGTCGAGCTCCCGGTGGATGGAGAGGATCAGCGTGGCGTTCTCGGCGACGCGCAGGTTCTCGCGGGTGATCGAGACGCCCTGCTCGGTCAGGCGCTCGACCTCCCCCGCCAGGGCGTGCGGATCGAGCACGACGCCGTTGCCGATCACCGACAGCTTGCCCGGACGCACCACGCCGGACGGCAGGAGCGACAGCTTGTAGACCTTGTCGCTGATCACCAGGGTATGGCCCGCATTGTGGCCGCCCTGGAACCGCACGACCACGTCCGCCTGCTCGGACAGCCAATCGACGATCTTGCCCTTGCCCTCGTCGCCCCATTGGGCGCCCACGACAACCACGTTCGCCATCGCTTCAAGCCTCACACGAAAAAACCCCGGCGCAAGGCCAGGGTTGGGGAAAAACCTTGCAAACCCTCATGGTGGATCGCGCGCCGGAGGTCAAGGTGGAATGGGCCTTGTCCCGGGCATCATACCGCGTCCGGAAAAGAACGGGACGTGTTTTTCCGCGCCCGCTCGATGCCCGGAAGAACACGCCGCAGGGCGTCGCCGTAATCAGGAGGGATTTGCGGAAAACGTCGGGTTTGCCTCGTCATGGGGTTTGCTCAGGGATCGCTCGTGGGGAAATGAACGGGTCTGTTGGGACGCGGGCCAACACCTTCGGGCCGGAGCCGTGGGGCTCCAGCCTGAAGGGTTGCTCGAGGGGTGGCGCGAGAGGCGGTCCGGCTCGATGCTGTATGATGATGAAGAGCCGGAAGCGGCCCTCGCGCACGGTTCTTTTAGGCGGACAGGCGACGC
>DASQTM010000183.1:0-4174 GCA_035641875.1 Microvirga sp.
CGGTCGCCGATGATGTCGTGCGCGCCCGGCGACGGCACATCGAGGACCGGCAGGCAGTCCACCGTAACACCGACGGAGCGCAGATCGTGGGCGATCAGGCGGGCCCCAAGGCGGGTGATCTCCCGCTGAACAAGGGGATCGTTGGCATGGAGCTGCCCATAGGTGCGCCCGGCCGGGTATTTCAGCCAATGCGGCGGTCCCATCCGCTGAACCCGGCCGCCCTCCTGATCGATGAGGATCGGGGCATCCGCCCGCCCGACCGTATCCCTCAAGGAGGCGCAAAGCGCCCTCACCTGCTCAGGGCTGTCCACGTTGCGGCGGAACAGGATGAAGCCCCAGGGCTGCGCTTCGCGGAAGAAGGCAGCCTCGTCGGGGGTGAGTTCAAAGCCGGAGCATCCAGCAATAAAGGCGCGGGTGTTCATACCCGCGCCTTACGTCCCCTGCTCGGCAGGGTCAAGAAATCTTGGTTGCCAAGCTTGTTCAGTTCCAAGCTAAATCAGTTCTTGGCCACGAAGCACTGGCCGCCCTGGCCCTGCAGCTTGGAGCAGAGGGAGGATGCCTCCTCCTTCGACATCGGTCCGACGCGCACGCGATAGACCGTGCTGCCGTTCACCTCGGCCTTGCGGATCATCGAAGGCTGGCCTCCGAGATCGGAATACTTGCGCTGGAACGAAGCGAATACCGATTGGGCTGCAGCCTCTGTGCCAGCGGTGCCCAACTGCACGGCAAAGCCGCCTGTCGGGGTCGTCTCGGCCGCCGCTGGAGCTGCCGGCTGGACCGAGGCCACCTGTTGCGGCGCCGGGGTGCTGGTGGGCGTTGCTGCGGCCGGAATGGGCTTCGGAGCCGGAGCGGTCGGTGCCGCCACCGGGGTGCTGGCGACCGGCCTGGGCTGTGCCGCCGGAACCTGGGCGGAAGCGACCTGAACCGGAGCGGCCTGAGCCTGGGGCGGAAGGGTCATGGCTGCGGGAGCCGCAGGCTGGGGCGCCGGCGCCTCGCGGGCCGTGGTTCCGTCCGGACGGATCGTGATCGTGCGGACCTTCTTCGGCTCGCCGAGGTTCAGGCTGGCGGTCTGCTGCGGCTTGCCCGATGCGCCGACGGTGCCGCCCGTGGCGTCCGCCACGGCGTTGCCGTTCATGCGCACAGCCTGCTGCACGTCGACGGGCTGCTCCTCGCGGTTGACCACCTTGGTGGCGCCGTTCTGGTTGGCGCGCTCGTAGATCTGCTTGTTCTGGTTCGGGATCTCGACACCGCCCGGGTTCTGCGGCTGCACCTTGGTCGGCTCGTTATCCGCCTTGATCAGCGGCGGCTCGCCCCCGGTGATGGAGGGGGAACCCGACGCCATGTAGGCTCCGCCGCCGCCGAGCACGAGAGCGCCGAGAACGGCCGCGATGGCAACAGGTCCCTTGCGCGAGCGGGCCTTCTCCACCGGGGGATAATTCACGCGGTCGGCATCGTCGTAGCCCTGGTCGGGGTACTGGGCGGCCTGATCCGAGTAATAATCCTGGGCATAGGCCTCGTTGCCGTAGGAATCCTGCTGGTCATAGCCTTGGTCCTGACGGGCAGGGTGATGGCCATAAGCCGGCTCGGGGGCGCGGGCATGAGCATAGCCATCCTGGTCATAGGATTGCTGAGCCTGGCCTGCGTGCGGGGCCCGGACCGGAACCTCGCGGGCCGCGGGCGTCATAGTGTCGCGGACGGCAAAAAGGTCGTCCACCGACGCGCCCTGCTGGCGCGGGCGGGACGAGCCGTCATTGGCCAAAATCGACTGAAATGGATCGTCTTGCCCCACGATTCGAGCCAATTCCGCCAGCGGATCGTTCCGCGTGGCAGAGGTCTGATGGTTCTGCGGGGCGCCCGCCTGGGCGAGTTGCCGCTCGATCTCGTTGAGGTCGATGGCAAAACGGGGCTTCGGTGATTCGCTCATGCGCCGGATCTCCAGTTACGCGACAAGAGCACCTGTTGCTCCGCCGGCACGACGTGACAGGACCCGACGCGAAAACTCCTAAGCGGTTGATCCGCCTTAGGAAACACTATCGCATTTCGTCAGGTGCCGTGACGCCCAGGATTGCGAGACCAGATGCGAGCACACCCTTCAGGGCATGCACGAGAGCGAGCCTCGCTTGTGTTGACTCTTTATCAGTTAGATTAACAAAGCGTAATTGCGGCAAGTCTTTGCCCTTATTCCATAAGCTATGGAAGGCGCTCGCGAGATCGTAGAGGTAAAAAGCGACCCGGTGCGGCTCGTGTGCTTCCACCGCCGCCTCGATAACCCTGGGGAACTGGGCGATGCGGTGGATGATGTCCAATTCCGCTTCGTCACTCAGAATCGCGAGATTCGCCTTCTCAAGCTGAGCCGCCGAGAAATCCGCGCCCGGATAAGCCTCCCCGGCCTGCCGGAACACGGAGGCGCAGCGGGCATGGGCGTACTGGACATAGAAGACCGGGTTGTCCTTGGACTGCTCGACCACCTTGGCAAGGTCAAAATCCAGGGTCGCGTCGTTCTTGCGGAAGATCATCATGAAGCGGGTGGCATCCCGGCCCACCTCCTCGACCACCTCGCGCAGGGTGACGAAGTCGCCCGAGCGCTTCGACATTTTCACCGGCTCGCCGCCGCGTAAAAGCTTCACGAGCTGGCAGAGCTTCACGTCGAGGTCTGCCTTGTTGTCCGAGACCGCCTTCACGGCCGCCTGCATGCGCTTCACGTAGCCGCCGTGGTCGGCGCCCCAGACGTCGATCATCGACGCAAAGCCGCGCTCGAACTTGGAGCGGTGATAGGCGATGTCGGAGGCGAAATAGGTGTAGGAGCCATCCGACTTGAGCAGCGGACGGTCCACCTCGTCGCCGAAGGCGGTGGCGCGGAACAGGAGCTGCTCGCGATCCTCCCAATCCTCGTCCTTCTGCCCCTTGGGGGGCGGAAGCCGGCCCATATAGACGAGGTCGCGCGAGCGCAGCCCCTCGATCAGCGCCTTCACCTGATCCGCGGCGCCAAGCTGCAGGGAGCGCTCGGAGAAGAACACGTCGTGGTGGATGTTGAGCACCGCGAGGTCGCTGCGGATCATGTCCATCATGGCGTTGATGGACGCTTCGCGCACGAGCGGCAGCCACTCGGCCTCGGGCTTGTCGAGCAGGCTCCGGCCATGCTCCTTCGCGAGCAATTCGCCGACCGGCTTGAGGTAGTCACCCGGATAAAGCCCCTCCGGGATCTCGCCGATCTCGTGGCCAAGGGCCTCCTTGTAGCGGAGGTAGGCCGAGCGGGCGAGAACATCCACCTGCGCACCGGCATCGTTGATGTAGTACTCGCGGGTGACGTTGTAGCCGGCGAAGTCGAGCAGCCCGGCCAGCGCATCGCCGAACACCGCGCCACGGCAATGGCCCACATGCATCGGGCCGGTGGGATTGGCCGAGACATACTCCACATTGACGGGAGCGCCTGCGCCCTGCCCGCTCCGGCCGAAGCCGTTGGCGTCGACGACCGCGGCGCGCAGCACCTCGTGCAGCACGGCTGCGTTCAGGCGGATGTTGATGAAGCCGGGACCTGCAATCTCCACCTTGGTGACGCGCTGATCGTCCTGGAGGTCGGCGACGAGCAGCTCGGCCAGGGCACGCGGGTTCATGCGCGCTTCCTTGGCCAGCACCATGGCGGCGTTCGTGGCGAGATCGCCGTGGGAAGGATCGCGCGGCGGCTCGACCACCACGCGGCTGACGTCCAGCCCGGATGGAATCTTGCCCGCCTCGGCCAACCGGCCAAGCGCTTCCGCAACCCGCTTCTCGAACAGCCCGAAAATGTTCATGGTACTCATCTCAACTGGGCGACAAGGCCCGACCGCAGCCGGAAAACGCGACCTGAGCCCTCATCCTGAGGAGGCCGTCAGGCCGTCTCGAAGGACGAGGGCGCCTCCAGTGCTCTCTGGACCATCCTTCGAGACGCAGACTTCGTCTGCTCCTCAGGATGAGATTGCGTTTCAAGGCTCTAAAAAGACTGAGCCGCGCCTAACGCAAGTCCGGCGTCACGTCAAACAGGCGCCGGTGTTCGAGGATCGCGTATCGGTCCGTCATGCCCGCGATGTAATCCGCCACCCGGCGGGCAAGGCGCGGCTCAGTCTTTTTAGAGCCTTGAAACGCAATCTCATCCTGAGGAGCAGACGAAGTCTGCGTCTCGAAGGATGGTCCAGAG